>JANREF010000094.1 GCA_030726195.1 Burkholderiaceae bacterium
GCTGTGCACGCTCGCGCCACAGCTGCGCCACAGGGCTTGGGCTTGTGCCAGTGCATCGGGGTGGGTGTGGGCCGTGGGCGTGAGGATCACGCGGCGCTCTTCATAGAGCGAAGCTTGTGCGTGTGCCACGCCAGACGACTCTTTGCCGGCAATGGGGTGCGCCGCTACAAAGTACGGCACGTGCTCACCCAGCGTGGTCTCGGCGATGGCGACTACATCGGACTTGGTAGAGCCCACATCCATGACCAAGGCTTGCGGGCGCAGGTGCCCAGTCATGGCTTGCAAGGTGGCCCCCATGGCACCCACGGGTACGCCCAACAACACCACGTCTGCGTTGCGCACGCTGGCAGCAATATCGGTGCTGGCGTGGTCTATGACGCCCAAGTCTAGTGCGGTTTGCAAGCTGCTGAGCGTGCGGCCTACGCCCGTGACAACGAGGGCTGGGTGGACGGCTTTGAGCGCCAGCGCAAACGACCCGCCCATCAGGCCACAGCCTACAACGGTGAGTGTGCGCACGTTGGCAGCACTCATGCGTCTGCCGCGGGGTAGGTGCCCAACACTTTGTAAAACGCGCACAGCGACTTCAAGGCCTCTAGGGCTTGTTGCATGCGCGGCTCAGACGGGTGGCCCACCAAATCGATGAAGAATGTGTACTCCCACTGGCCTTGGCGGGCCGGACGCGATTCAAAGCGCGTCATGGATACACCGTGTTGCTTGAGTGGCACCAACAAGTCGTGCAAAGCGCCTGGACGGTTGGTGACAGATACCGCCAAGCTGGTGCAGTCGTTGCCTGAGGCGGCAGGTGCTTGCAGTGTTTCAGGCAAGCAAATCACGGCAAAACGGGTGCGGTTGTGCGCATCGTCTTGTATGGCGTGTGCGGCGATGTGCAAGCCGTATTGGCTGGCAGCGCGCTCGCTGGCAATGGCGGCCCAGCTTGGGTTCTCGCGGGCCAAGCGTGCGCCTTCGGCGTTGCTGGCTACGGCGCGTCGCTCGACATGGGGCAAGTGCTTGCTCAGCCAGTCTTGGCATTGGGCTCGGGCCTGCGGGTGGGCGACGACCACGTCGATGTTGTCGCGGCTGTTGTCCAGGCGCAGCAAGTGGTGGCGCACCAGCAAACTGGCCTCGCCAATGACGTGCGCGGGCGACTGCAGGAGCAAGTCGAGTGAGCGGGTGACCACGCCTTCGGTGGAGTTTTCTACAGGCACCACACCAAAGTCGGCGGTGCCCGCAGCGGTTGCGCGAAACACTTCGTCAATTGATGCGCAGGGCAGCTCGGTGATGCTAGTGCCAAAAAAGGACAGCGCCGCTTGTTGGCTGAATGTGCCTGCTGGGCCTAGAAAGGCAATGCGTTGCGGGGCCTCCAGTGCGCGGCAGGCCGACATGACTTCGCGCCAGATGTGGCCGATGCTCTCGGGCTTGATCAAGCCGGTGTTGGTGTCTTGCAAGTGTTTGATGACTTGCGCTTCGCGGTCAGGGCGAAACACGGCTGAGCCGTCCAGCTTCTTAACTTCGCCCACTTCGTGTGCGCACTGCGCGCGTGCATTGAGCAGCGCCAAAATTTGTTGGTCCAAGGCGTCAATCGCCTCGCGCAGTTGGGGCAGTGTTTTCATGGGCAGTGTTTAGGCGTGTGTGCGCTCGAAGTGGTGCATAAAGTCGACCAGCGCTTGTACGCCCGCCAAAGGCATGGCGTTGTAAATGCTTGCGCGCATGCCGCCCACAGACTTGTGGCCTTTGAGTTGTAGCAAGCCGGCGTCTTTGGCTTGCGCCAAAAAGGCGTCGTTCAATGACGCGTTGGCCAGTTTGAACGGCACGTTCATGCGCGAGCGCCAAGGCGTATCAATGTGGTTGCTGTACAAGCCAGACGCGTCGATGGCGTCATACAGTAGCGCAGCTTTGGCGATGTTGTTGGCTTCTATGGCTTGCAAGCCGCCTTGGGCTTTGAGCCACTCAAACACCAAGCCCACCATGTAAATGGCGTTGGTGGGTGGCGTGTTGAACATCGAGTTGTTGGCCGCGACGCCCTTGTACTCAAACGCCGATGGGCAAATCGACATGGCTTGGTCGCACAGGTCTTCGCGCACAAACGCCAGTGTGACGCCTGCTGGCCCTAGGTTTTTTTGCGCGCCTGCAAACGCCACGCCTATCTTGTGCCATTCCATGGGGCGAGATGCAACATGGCTGGAGCAGTCCACCACCAGCGGCGCATCGACGCCCAATGCCGCCAAGTCGGGCAGGGTGTGAAACTCGATGCCGTCTATGGTTTCGTTGCTGCACAAGTGCACGTAGTCTGTGTCGCTGCGCAAGTGCCATGCGTTGGCGTTGGCCACCGTTGTGAAGCCGTCGGCCTTGCCACTGAATGCGACATGGGCGTCTGCGTAGCGCTTGGCTTCGACACTTGATTTGTGGCTCCAGCTGCCAGACACGATGAAGTCTGCTTTGGGTGTGCCCGCTGTGCGGGGCTTGCCCAGCAAGTTCATGGGCACGATGGCGTTGTGTGCCAAGCCGCCGCCTTGCATGAACACAATGTGAAAGTGTGTTGGCACAGCCAAGACGTCGCGGATGTCGGCGAGTGTGCGCGCCAAAATGTCGCCAAATGCGGCACCGCGGTGGCTCATTTCCATCACGCCCATGCCGGTGTCGTGCCAGTTGGCAATTTCAGAGCCCGCGCGCAACAACACCTCCAGCGGCATGGTGGCTGGGCCGGCCGAGAAGTTGAATGGGCGTGCGCTGCTCACCGCTTACTCCGCTGGTGTGTCGTCGCCAGTGGTGCCTGCACCGCCAGCGTCCATGTCACCCGCATTCAAGTCCCCGGCATTCAAGTCGGTCGCATTCGATTCGGTGGACGAGTCTGTGCCTGCACCGGTGTTGGCAGCTGCGTCTTGCTCGTTCGCCTCATCGTCCGTCGATGCTTCAGCATCGCGCTCGGCAATGCGTTGCATGCCTTGTACTTTGCTGCCGTCGTCCAAGCCAATGAGCGTGACGCCTTGCGTGGCACGGCCCATTTCACGCACCTCAGCCACGCGGGTTCGCACCAGCACGCCGGTGTCGGTGATGAGCATGATTTCATCTTCTGTGTGCACCAAAGTGGCCGCGACCACCTTGCCGTTGCGCTCGCTTTGTTGGATGGCAATCATGCCCTTGGTACCGCGGCCATGGCGTGTGTACTCTTCTATGGGCGTGCGCTTGCCGTAGCCGTTTTCGGTGGCTGTGAGTACGCTGGTGGGGTAGGCGCCGCCTTCGCTGTCGCCTTGCGTGACATCGCTTGGAGAGACCAACATGGCGATCACGTTTTGGCCCTCTTCCAACATCATGCCGCGCACGCCGCGTGCGTTGCGCCCCATTGGGCGCACATCGTTTTCGTCAAAGCGCACAGCTTTGCCGCCGTCAGAGAAGAGCATCACATCGTGCTGACCCTCTGTAAGAGCCGCGCCAATGAGGAAGTCGTTGTCGTCCAGCGCCACGGCAATGATGCCGGCCTTGCGGGGGTTGGAGAAGTCGGTCAGTGGTGTTTTCTTGACCGTACCCATGCTGGTGGCCATGAACACGTAGTTGTTCTCGGGGAAGGAGCGGTTGTCGCCGGTGAGCGGCAGTACAACGTTGATTTTTTCGCCTTCTTCCAACGGGAACATGTTGACAATGGGGCGGCCACGCGCATTGCGCGAGCCTGCCGGCACTTCCCACACCTTGAGCCAGTACACCCGCCCGCGGTTGGAGAAGCACAAGATGTAGTCGTGTGTGTTGGCAATGAAGAGTTGGTCAATCCAGTCGTCTTCTTTGGTGGCTGCAGCCAGCTTGCCGCGTCCGCCGCGGCGCTGCGCGCGGTATTCAGACAAGGGTTGACTCTTGATGTAGCCCGTGTGTGACAGCGTCACAACCATGTTTTCGGGTGTGATCAAGTCTTCGGTGGCCAGCTCTTGCGCGTTGTATTCGATTTCAGAGCGGCGCAGGCCGATCTTGGTTTGGCCAAATTCGGTTTTGATGGCGGTGAGCTCTTCGCCCACGATCACACTCACACGGCTTGGCTTGGCCAAGATGTCGAGCAAGTCGTCGATCTCAGCAATCACGCCCTTGTATTCGTTGACAATTTTGTCCTGCTCAAGGCCGGTGAGGCGTTGCAAGCGCATTTGCAAAATTTCTTGTGCCTGGGTTTCGGACAAGCGGTACAAGCCGTCTGCACCCATACCCACGTTGCGATCGATACCGTCTGGGCGGTAGTCGTCGGCGTTGATGACACCGCCGTCCTCGCGCGAGCGGGTGAGCATTTCACGCACCAGCAAGCTGTCCCATGAGCGCGTGAGCAACTCGGCTTTGGCCACAGGTGGTGTAGGGGCATTGCGAATGATGGCAATGAACTCGTCGATGTTGGCCAATGCGACAGCCAAGCCTTCTAGCACGTGGCCGCGTTCGCGCGCTTTGCGCAGCGTGAACACAGTGCGCCGTGTTACCACTTCGCGACGGTGTTGCAAGAAGATGTCGATCAGGTCCTTCAAGTTACACAACTTGGGCTGGCCGTTGACCAAAGCCACCATGTTGATACCGAAGGTGTCTTGCAGCTGGGTTTGCTTGTACAAGTTGTTCAGCACCACTTCAGGCACTTCACCACGCTTGAGCTCAATCACCACACGCATGCCCGACTTGTCGGACTCGTCTTGGATGTGGCTGATGCCCTCGATTTTCTTTTCTGTGACCAGCTCGGCAATGCGCTCGAGCAATGTCTTTTTGTTCACTTGGTAGGGCAGTTCGTCCACGATGATGGACTCTCGCTGGCCTTTGTCGATGTCTTCAAAGTGGCAGCGCGCGCGCATGATCACCTTGCCGCGGCCTGTGCGGTAACCCTCTTTCACGCCACCAATGCCGTGGATGATGCCCGCGGTTGGGAAGTCGGGCGCGGGAATGATTTCCATCAAATCTTCAACCGTGGCCTCGGGGTTGTTGAGCATGTGCAGACACGCGTCCACGACCTCGTTTAGGTTGTGCGGCGGAATATTGGTGGCCATACCCACGGCGATACCAGAGGAGCCGTTGACCAGCAAGTTGGGCAAGCGCGACGGCATGACCAGTGGTTCGCGTTCCGAGCCGTCGTAGTTGGGGCCAAAGTCGACGGTGTCTTTATCTAGGTCGTCGAGCATTTCGTGGGCAATTTTTGCCAAACGAATCTCGGTGTAACGCATGGCCGCCGCATTGTCACCGTCGATGGAGCCAAAGTTACCCTGACCATCGACCAGCATGTGACGCAGCGAAAAGTCCTGTGCCATACGAACAATGGTGTCGTAAACGGCCGTGTCACCGTGCGGGTGGTACTTACCAATCACGTCGCCCACAATACGGGCGGACTTTTTGTACGCACGGTTCCAGTCGTTGTTGAGCTCGTGCATGGCGTACAGCACGCGTCTGTGCACTGGCTTGAGACCGTCGCGGGCGTCGGGCAGGGCGCGGCCCACAATCACGCTCATGGCGTAATCGAGATAGCTGCGGCGCATTTCCTCTTCAAGGCTGATGTGCAATGTCTCTTTGGCGAACTGGGTCATGTGCTGATGTACTAGTCTTTAAATGGAAGCCACAGGCTAACCGGACATTTTAAGCGGGTTCTGAGGCTTGCTAGGCGTGAGTCCCATATGCCCGGGGGGCCACTTCGGCGGCCCGCAGAATGCGGTTGCGGTGCCCGCCTGACAGCAACCGATTGCGGTTGTCCAGCGGAATTAGGGTAGACCTTTTGTTGTATTTTTGTGAAACTTTGGTCATAAAGTTAACCAATGTTCCAATGTCGATGTGCTTGCGGATAACCCGGGGCTTGAGTTGTGGCTAAAATGCTTACATCGTTTTAAGTGATGGTCACTCGAAGCGTGTGTCCCTGTCGCGCATGCGTTGCGCATAAAGAGAAAGATCTTATCCATGAACAAACTGAACAAACTGGCAATGCTGCTCGCAACCGCAGCCTTGGCAACTGCAGCAAGCGCCCAAGTCAACAACTGGGTCAGCTCCGACGGCACCGTTTGGAAAAACGGCACCAACGAATTCTGCTGGCGCTCCTCCAGCTGGACCCCAGCGACTGCTGCGGTTGGCTGTGACGGCGCGATCGTTGCCGAAAAGCCAGCCATGGCTGCCAAGCCTGCCATGGCTGAGAAGCCTGCCATGGCGCCAGCCCCTGTTGCTGCACCAGCAAAAGTAACTTACGCTGCCGACGCCTTCTTCGGCTTCGACAAGGCTGTGTTGCAACCCGCTGGCAAGACCAAGCTCGACGGCTTGGTTGAGAAAGTCAAGGGCATCAACTTGGAAGTTATCGTGGCAGTGGGTCACACCGACACCACCGGCGACGCTGCTTACAACCAAATGTTGTCTACCAAGCGTGCTGAAGCTGTGAAGGCCTACTTGGTATCCAAGGGCATCGACGCAAACCGCGTGTATACCGAAGGCAAAGGCGAAACCAGCCCAGTGGCTGACAACAGCACACGCCAAGGTCGCGCTAAGAACCGTCGCGTTGAAGTTGAAGTGGTTGGCGCACGCTAATCGCATCAGCGGCTAAGCCGATGAGAGCCATAGCGGCTCTATAAACCGCTACTGAACCGCTCTTGGGTTGGCTTTTAAAGCCAGGCCAGGGCGGTTTTTTCATGGGCGCGCGATAATGTCACGCATGACCACAGAACAAGCCAACCAAGCTCCACCAGCTCCACCAGCTCATCACAGCAACCCTTCTCAGGCCCACAGCACCCAAGGCTTGAACGCCGACCCTGCCGAGTTGGCCAAATTCTCAGCCCTGGCACACAAGTGGTGGGATACAGAGAGCGAGTTCCGCCCGCTGCATCAAATCAACCCACTGCGTTTGGACTGGATGCTGGAGCAAGTCAGCATGGCCGGTAAGCAGGTCCTAGATGTTGGCTGCGGCGGTGGCATTTTGAGCGACGCCATGGCCCGCGCCGGTGCCAATGTCTTGGGCATTGACTTGGCCAGCAAGGCCCTGAGCGTGGCCAAGCTGCATGCACTGGAAGCCCAAACGCCCAACGTCGCCTACCGTGAGGTGAGCGCCGAGGCCTTGGCCAGCGAGTCGCCTGGTCAATTTGACGTGGTGACGTGCATGGAAATGCTAGAGCATGTCCCCGACCCCGCCTCCGTGGTGCAAGCGTGTGCCACCTTGGTCAAGCCCGGCGGTACGGTGTTCTTCTCGACCATCAACCGCAATGCGAAAGCCTTCGTATTTGCCATTGTTGGTGCCGAATACGTGTTGCAGCTGCTGCCCAAAGGCACGCATGAATACGCCAAGTTCATCAAACCAAGCGAGTTGGCCAGCTACTGCCGCAGCGCAGACCTGGACGTGCAGCGCACACGTGGCATGGAATACAACCCGTTCACCAAGCACTACTGGCTCAGCGGCGACACCAGTGTCAATTACATGATCGCCACCACCAAGCCCTTGGCTTGAGCGCTGGCACCCAACGACCCTGCACACGATGTTTACCAATATTGAAGCCGTCTTGTTTGACCTAGACGGTACCCTCATAGACAGCGCGCCCGATCTGGGCGCCGCCGCCGACCGCATGCGCGTCAAGCGCGGCATGCCCTCGTTGCCGCTGGACATGTACCGCCCTATGGCCGGTGCTGGTGCACGCGGTATGTTGCGGGTGGGTTTTGACATGACCAGCGACCACGTTGACTTTGAGGTCATGCGTGAAGAGTTTTTTCAGGAATACGAGCGTGACCTGACCGCCAACACCGTGGTCTTCGACCAAGTCATAGACATGCTGCAAGCCATAGAAGTGGCAGGCCTCAAATGGGGCGTGGTCACCAACAAGAGCGAACGCTTCACCCTGCCCATTGCCCAACAAATGCCATTGTTTGCCAAGGCAGCGGCGGTGGTTAGTGGTGACACCACGCCCCACGCCAAGCCGCATCCAGCGCCTTTGCTAGAAGCTGCCAAACGTGTTGGCGTTGCGCCGCAGCGCTGCGTGTACGTCGGCGACGATGAGCGCGACATCGTGGCGGGTTTGGCCGCAGGCATGCAAACCGTAGCGGCCTTGTATGGCTACTTGGGTGCCAATGCCAACACTGCATCGTGGGGTGCCCATGCCCATATTGACCAGCCATCACAGTTGTTGGGCTTGCTCGACTTACAACGGCTGGACTGAAGGATTTGAATGAGCCACTTGAAATATCCCAAAGTGGC
>JANREF010000095.1 GCA_030726195.1 Burkholderiaceae bacterium
CTGACGAAGTACCTCCTTGACGAGCGAAAGAATCTCACGGACGGTGCCGGTAACGCGGCTGTCATTGGTACCAGCGCCATCGGCGCAGGTAGTAATGCTGTCACCGCCGATACGACTGTAGTGGTTGCCAGTAGCGTGAATGTCGCCTCTCTCAGTGGCGGCGCGTACCTTGAAACGACCGGTCTAGCGCTACAAACGGGCTTTACGATTGAGGCGTGGATGAAGCTGGACAATGCTGCAAACCGACAAACCTTGTTCAGCTTGGTAGACACCAACAACCCTGCGAATTACATATCCTTTATCGCGCACTTGAGCAATCTGCGCATGGAGTCTGTTCTCGCTGGTAGTGGCGCGGCTAGAGCGAATGGTGCCTTCAGTTCCTTTGCTGCTATCGACAATCAGTGGGCGCATGTCGCGGTGAGAATGAGCGACACGGGTTTGATGACGTTGGTGATTGATGGTGCGCAAGTGGGCAGTGGTTTTGATTTCAACACCATTTTCACGTCCATAATGCCCAACACCACATGGACACTGCGCGTTGGTGCGGCCGACACAGGTTTGGGGACTATGTCTGGGGCTATGCGTGATTTACAAGTGTGGGATACGGTGCGCACGGACAGCGAGATTGCAGCGGACCGCACCGCTGTGCTCAGTGGTAATGAAACAGGCTTGCGTTTGTACCAGCCTTTGACACAAGTCGCGGGCGACACCGCGTTGACCAATTTGGTCTCAGGGGCGCAAGCGGGCAGTTTGCACAGCGGCGCCACGTTTGTCAGCGTTGACACGGCGGCTTTTCCCAGCGCACCAGCGCAGTCGTCCAGTGACAATGTGACGCTCACGGGTACGGGTGATGTGGGCGCCACAGTGACCATCACAAACGCAGCGACAGCGGCACTGTTGGGTAGCGTGACCGTTGATGGCAATGGCGTTTGGCTGCTGGCCCTCACCGGGCAATCGTTGGGCGCCTACACCTACAACATAGCAATCACAGACTTGGCTGGTAACACCTCGAGTACGACGCATGCGGTGGTTGTGAACTCTACGGCATCTGCACCTGTGGTGATCGACCTAAACCGAGACGGCTTGTTGACTTACGGTGAAGTACGCATGGACGTCAACGGCGATGGTGTGCTGGACAACACGCACTGGGCGGGTGCGCAAGACGGCGTATTGGTATGGGACAAGTACCAAGACGGCCAAGTGCACGACAACAGCCAGTACGCGTTCGCGCAGTACGACACCCAGTCGGCAGCGAATGGCACATTGGCCACCGACTTGTCGGGCTTGGCGGCGGCGTTTGACAGCAACCACGACGGTGTGTTCGATGCTGGCGACGCGCAGTTTGGCGAGTTCATGGTGTGGCAAGACGCCAACCAAAACGGCGTGAGCGACGCAGGTGAGGTGAGGAGCTTGGCCGACTGGGGCCTGAGCGCCATCAACCTGACCAGCGACGGTGTGGTGCGTACGCCCACCGACGGTGTCACCGAGTATGGCCACACCACGGCCACGGCCACCGACGCCAGTCAAGTGCTGGTGGGCGACGTGGCGTTTCGCTTTGACACTTTGGTGGTGGTGGATGTGCGCACGGACGCGTCAAGCG
>JANREF010000096.1 GCA_030726195.1 Burkholderiaceae bacterium
GTGTACCAGCGTGTGGCACCTCGCTTCACCCAGGACACCGCCAGCGTACTGCACGCGGCGGCACAGGCACCGTCCACCATTTGGTTGGCCAGCAGTGCCGAGGGCCTGCGCAACTTGCAGGCTTTGCTGGCCGCTTGGTCTGGCGACGCGGCGTTGATACGCGCTTGCCGCCTGTTGGCGACACACACACGCATTGCAGACCAAGCCCGCGCATTGGGCTGGCAGCAGGTGCACACCAGCCGCCCAGCCAAGGTGGACGTGGTGCTGGCACTGCGCACGCTGCGGGGTTGGTGAGCGCTGCAGCAACCCTCCAGCACAACCCAGTCAGGGTCTGTGACAGGCCTGCACTCACGGCTTTGCACTCTACAATGCAGTAGTCGAGTGCCGCACCCCAACCAGTGCGTGTCGCGGTTTACTTGTGCACGTGATGACGCGACTCCAACGAGGCCATGATGACCGATAGCCAAAGCCCCACATCCAGTACACCCGCCCCACCCGACGCAGCCAGCGCAGCCGACGCAGCCGGTGCACCCAGCTCAGGCGCGACACCAGCCACCGAGGCTGCGCAGGCAACGGTCAAAGCAGTGGACCAATCTGTAGACCCGTCAGCAGGACAGTCCAAAGACAAGTCTGCAGATAGGTCCGCAGAAAAGTCCTCAGGTAAGTCCGCGGATAAGTCGCAGGGAACACCAACGGAACAACCCGTGGCGCAAGCTGTGGCACCGGCAGCAAGCAAGGCCAACGATAAGGCGACAAACACAGCATCAAAGCCATCTACAGCCCAAGCTAGTAATAGCACGCAGACTGCGACCGCGCGTCGAGGTAATGGTGGTGTGTGGGCGGTGTCAATCGCTGCATTGATCGTGGCACTGCTGGCCGGCGCTGGTGCACTTGTGGCTTGGCGACAGTTGGATACGGTGCGCACCGATGTGCAGCAACGCTCTAATGCTGTGTTGGCGCAAACCAAAACAGTGGCCGCACAAGCAGCCAGCGGCGCCGAACTGACCCAGGCCTTGCAAGCACGCATGAATTTGGCTGAGGCCAAATTGAGTGCGCTCAACCTGCAGCGCACGCAACTGGAGGAGCTCATGCTCAGCGTGTCGCGCTCACGCGATGACACCTTGGTGCAAGACCTCGAGTCGTCCACGCGCTTTGCTGCGCAGCAAGCCAGCTTGTTGGGCAGCCCCAATGCACTGATTGCCACGCTACAAGCCGGCATTGAGCGCATCAGCCGCTCGGCCCAGCCGCGACTGGATCCTGTGCTGCAAGCCATGCAGGCCGACCTTGAGCGTTTACAAGCCGTGGCAGGTGCAGATGTGCCCATGTTGGTCGCGCAGCTCGCGGCCTTGACCAAGGCCATCGATACGCTGCCCATGCGCAGCATGGTCCCGCCGCTGCCGCACAAGACGCAGGCCGCCCAAAGCGGCGCATCAAGCAGCGTATCAAGCAGCACTGATGCCGCCCCCACCATGCCAAACACCGCACCCAGCGATACAGCCAACGGCAGTTGGTTGAGCAACACCTGGCACAAGGCCAGCGCTGCCGCCGCCGCTTACTGGCAGCAGTGGTCTGGCACGCTGGGTCAGCAGCTCAAAGGTTTGGTGCGTGTGCGCGCCATTGACAACAACGACGCCTTCTTGCTCAGTCCAGAGCACGCCTGGTTGCTGCGCGAAAACCTCAAGCTGCACGTGCTGGACGCGCGCTTGGCTTTGGTCGGTGCACAGCACGATGTGGCCGCGCAAGACCTCGCCACTGTTGCGCAGTCGGTGGCGCAATACGGTGAGTCCGGCGCGCCGCAGGTGCAACAATTGCTGGACAAGCTTCAACGCTTGCAAGCCAGTATTCAAGGCCTGAACGTGCCCATGCCACAGTCCACTTTGGCTGCGTTGGCTACCGCTGGCGCAGGTCGCTAAGGAGTGCCGGCTATGAAATGGTTAACTTCTTTGGTCTTGTGGGTCTTGGCTGCTGTCGCGGTGGCTTGGGCCTTAGACAACTCGGGCATGGTCTCGCTGTTTGTGGGCGGACAACGCATTGATCTGTCCTTGAACTTGGCCGTGATTGGCTTGTTGGCCCTGGCTTGGCTGTTGGTGCGTTTGAGCGGCATTGGTGCTGCGCTGCGTATGGCCGCAGCCAAGGCCAAATGGGCGCGCGTGCAGCGCTCTGAGCGCGGCGTTGTGGCCCTGCTGGTGGATGGCATCAGCTTGCACTTGGCCGGTCGCCACGGCAAAGCCCATGCGGCAGCCAGCGAGGCGCTGCTCAACATGAACCAGCAGTCGTCTGAAGACGGCATGCAGCTGCCGCGCGCGGCCAGCCTACGCGTGTTGGCCTTGTGGGTCATGGCCGAGAGCGCGCAAGCCATGCGCAAACTGCCCCAAGCGCAACAACACCTAGACGACGCACTGGCTGTTGACGTGCGCAACGACGGCGCTGCGGCCCAAGAGGGCGTGATGCTGCGCTCTTTGCGCTGGGCGCTGGACGTGCGCGACGCCACACTGGCGCAGCAGCGCCTGCGTGCCTTGCCCAAGGCCGTGTCCACGCGCATTCAAACGTGGCGCTCACGCTTGGACTTGGCGCAGTTGCAAGACCAACCCATGGCCGCATTAGAGGCTGTGCGGACCTTGACCAAACACGGTGTGTTCACCGGCTTTGCATCGCTCAGTTTGCAGCGCTCCCTCGCCGTGAAGGTGATTCAAAGCACTGCCGACCAATCGGCCCTGCAGGCTTTCTGGAAACAACTGCCAGCGGATGAGCGCGACAGTGTAGACGTGAGCCTGGCCTGGGCGCAGCGACTGCTAGACCTCAGCGCTGCCGATGATGCACCCGATGCGGCCAGCAGCACAGCGCAGCGCGTCATGCAACAGCTGCAACCCATTTGGAAGCGCTACGACGACTTGACCGCCTCGCAACATGTGCGCTTGGCCTTGTGCGTAGAACCCTTGGTGCCACACTTGGCACAGGAGTGGGTCGCGCAAGTGGAAGCCGCGCAGAACCAGCGCGCATCAGACGCTGTATTGCAGTACTTGGCCGCCCAAACTTACCTCAAGCGCCAACTGTGGGGCAAAGCCAAGCCCTTGCTCGAGCGCGCCGCCAAGAACTTGCAGCACGCCGAACTGCGCCGCCGCGCCTGGGTTGCATTGGCCGACATGGCCCAGCAACAAGGTGACCCTGCTGCTGCCACCGCAGCATGGCAGGCCGCTGCCCACGTGTCTAAGGACTGATTTCGCACATTGCATTGCGCGTTGGTGCAGGCGTGCCATGCGTGCGCCCAACGAGCCCAACGAGCCCAACGCGTGGACACCAGATCAAGTCTGGTGTGACATGAGCGAGGCGGGGGCACGTGTGACAGGTGAGTGGCGGAGGCAGGCTTGCCATACGTGCGCCCAAGGAGCAGACACCAGATCAAGTCTGGTGTGACATGAGCGTGGCGGGTGGCAGGTGTGACCGGTGAGTGGCGGAGGCAGGCGTGCCATGCGTGCGCCCAACGAGCCCAACGAGCCAAACGAGCCCGCGCGTGGACACCAGATTAAGTCTGGTGTGACATGAGCGTGGCGGGTGGCAGGTGTGGCCGGTGAGTGGCGGGGGCAGGCGTGCCATGCGTGCGCCCAACGAGCAGACACCAGATCAAGTCTGGTGTGACAGGTGAGTGACGGGGCAGGCGTGCCATACCTGAATCCAGCCCGCAGACACCAGATCAAGTCTGGTGTGACAGGCTGCTTTGGGCAAAGTGGCCGCAGCCGTACCCTTACCCAGTGAGTACCAGCGCTAGACACCAATCAAATCTGGTGTGACGGGCTGCTTAGGAGGAGGTCGGGCAGAGCGGGTTGTCTGCGAAGCGCATGTCACCCTCTGGCTTGACCAGAGGGTCTGTGTCGCATGCCTTTGGCGGCGCTGCCTAGGCTTAGTGTCCCAAGATTTTGGACAAAAAGTCTTTGCTGCGTTCGTTTTGTGGGTTGTTGAAAAACTCTTCGGGCGTGTTTTGCTCCACGATTTGGCCTTGATCCATGAAGATCACGCGGTCGGCAACGGCCTTGGCGAAGCCCATTTCGTGGGTGACGCAAATCATGGTGATGCCTTGGTTGGCCAGCTCCACCATCACGTCCAACACTTCCTTGATCATCTCTGGGTCTAGCGCCGAGGTGGGCTCGTCGAACAGCATGATTTTTGGGGTGAGGCACAGCGCGCGGGCAATGGCCACACGCTGTTGCTGACCGCCGGAGAGTTGCAGTGGGTACTTGTCGGCTTGTTCGGCAATGCGCACGCGCTCGAGCTGTTCCATGGCGCGTGCCACGGCTTCAGACTTGGGCAGTTTGCCAACCCACATGGGCGACAGGGTGAGGTTTTCCAGCACGGTCAGGTGGGGGAAGAGGTTGAACTGCTGGAACACCATGCCCACTTGCTTGCGCACCTGGTCAATGGCTTTCACGTCGTCGCCCAGCTCCACGCCGTCCACGATGAGGTGGCCTTCTTGGTGCTCTTCGAGGCGGTTGATACAGCGAATGAGCGTGGACTTGCCAGAGCCTGATGGGCCGCAAACCACGATGCGCTCGCCTTTGGCGATGGACAGGTCGATGTCGCGCAACACATGGAAATTGTTGCCGTACCACTTGTTGACTTTGTCGAATGTAATGATGGGTTCAGACATATTGAATTCTCTAATTTCAGTTGTATGGATGTGCGCGCTGGATCAGCGCTGCTTGCCTTTGTTGACTTGTTTTTCTACCCACGTGCTGTAGCGCGACATGGAGAAACAAAACGCAAAGTAAATGAGTGCGATGAAGATGTAGCCTTCGATGAAGTATGGGCGCCAGTCGGAGTCAGAGCCCAATGCAATCTTCAAAGCACCGGTGAGTTCGTACAAGCTCACGATGGTGACCAGCGATGTGTCTTTGAAAATGGCAATAAAGCTGTTCATGATGCCGGGCACGACCATGGCCAATGCCTGGGGCAGCACGATCTTGCGCTGGGTTTGCCAGTAGGACAGGCCCAACGTGGCAGCAGCTTCAACCTGGCCTTTGGGAATGGCTTGCAAGCCACCACGAATGACCTCTGCCATGTAGGCCGTTTGAAACAGTGTGATGCCCACCAGCACGCGCACCAGCACGTCGATGGACACGCCAACCGGCATGAACAGCGGGAACATGAACGAGGCCATGAACAACACCGAGATGAGCGGCACGCCACGCACCAACTCTACAAACACCGTGCACAGACTGCGAATGGCGGGCAGGTTGGAGCGTCTACCCAAGGCGACCAGCAGCGACAGCGGGAAGGCCAGTGCAATGGAAATGGTGGCCAACATGATGGTCAGTGGCAGGCCACCCCAGCGGCTGGTTTCAACCTCTTCTAGGCCCATGACGCCGCCACCCATGAGGGTGAAAAATCCGGTGAGCATGAGTACCCACAGCACGGCCAACCAAGGCTTCCAGAATGTGCGTGTGCAGCTCGCCACCAGCAGCAAGACCATCAGCAGTGTGGCCACCAGTGGGCGCCATTGCTCTTCAAAGGGGTAGCGGCCAAAAATAACCAAGCGGTATTTTTCGGTCACCACGCCCCAGCACGCGCCCACGCCGTCGGCGCGGCAGGCGTTGGAGTCGGCAAACCAGTAGGCGCGAATGATGGCCCAGTCTATGAGTTGCGGGATGTACCACAGCATCAACCCGCCAAAAATCAGGGTTGCGATGGTGGTGCGTATGTCGCCAAACAAATTGCTGCGAATCCAAGGCACCAGGCCTTCGGTGTTCACAGGCGCTTGGCGCGCTTGTATCGGTGTGAATGTTGTTGTCATGTTCAGTCGCCTATCGTTCTTTAATAGCCGAGCGTTTGTTGTACCAATTCATCAGCAGCGAGGTGGCCAGTGAGGTCATGAGGTAGACCATCATCACGATGGCAATACACTCCACGGCGCGTCCTGTTTGGTTGAGCGCCGTGTTGGTCACCGACACGATGTCGGGGTAGCCCACGGCCACAGCCAAGGATGAGTTTTTGGTCAGGTTCAAAAACTGGTTGGTCATGGGCGGGATGATCACGCGCAGCGCTTGCGGCAGCATGATGAGCTTCATGGCTTGCCCCTTAGACAGGCCCAAAGCCGCAGCCGCTTCGCCTTGGCCTGCGGGTACAGACTGAATACCAGCGCGTACCACCTCGGCCACAAAGGCGGCCGTGTACATGGTCAGGCCCAGCAGCACGGTTAGAAACTCAGGTGTGACGGCCGAGCCGTGTTCGATGGCGAAATCGCCGCGCACGGGAGTATCAAATTCGGCAGGGGCACCACCCAGCAACCAGCCCAGCACAGTGCCTGTGAGCAAGATGGCAACCGGTATCCAAAAACCGCTCACGGGCTGGCCTGTGGCTTCAAAGCGCTTGATGGCCCAGCGCCTGTAAAAGATCACGCCCACCACAGCGACCACGAAGCCCAACAAGGCTATCAAGTGGCCAAACTCCCAAATGGGGCCTGGAAAGTTGACGCCGCCTTTGCTGACAAAGAAGTTGCCCAGCTGCCACGGATCAAAGCTATCGGGCAGCAGCTCGGTGAGGAAGATGTACCACATGAACAGCTGCAGCAACACGGGCACATTGCGGAAAAACTCCACATAGGCTGTACAGGTACCGCGCACCAAGGCGTTGCGCGAGAAGCGGCCCACGCCTATGAGTGTGCCCAAAAAGGTGGTCATGATGATGCCCAACACGGCAACGCGCAGCGTGTTGGCCAAGCCCACTAAAAACGCTCGCCAGTAACCTTGGTCCGAGTCGTAAGGGATGGGGGTCTCACCAATGTCAAAGCCTGCGGCTTGGGTGAGAAAGTCGAATCCACTTTGAATGCCGCGAGCGGCCATGTTGGTGAGGGTGTTGCTGGCCAGCAGCCAAACCATCGAGATGATGGCGGCAATTGCAATGCCCTGGTACACCCAGCCTCGGAAGGCTTGGCTGCGCCAAGACCATTGGCTTTTTTTGGCGGGCACGTGTGTAGTGCTCATATTGGTATTTCAGCTGATGCGTGGTGTACACCGGACGGTTGTGCCACCGTGCCACGGCACGCATGTTGTTGACAAATGGTGATTGTGATTGTGCTTATCGTTTTTATGTTTTTGCGACTGCAATAACAAACAAGCCGCATGCCAAGGAACTCTCAGCAGGCGGCTTGTGGGTTGTGTGTTGAACAACTTCAGCGCCAGTGGCCAAAGTTGTTCATACCAACGCGCGCTGACTAATTAGCGAACGGGGTAGCCGTACATCAGGCCGCCCTTGTTCCACAAATTGTTGGTGCCGCGTGGCAAGCCCAATGGTGAGTTAGGGCCCACGTTGCGCTCAAAGATTTCACCGTAGTTGCCGGTTGCAGCAATGGCGCGTGCCATCCAATCTGCGTCCAAACCAACGTACTTGCCGGTGTCGTCCTTGGAACCCAAGATACGGCCAATAGCGGGGCTATCGTCGCTCTTCATTTTTTCAACGTTGGCTTGGGTGATGCCCAGCTCTTCGGCTTCCAGCAATCCATGGATGACCCACTTCACCACTGCAAACCACTCGTCGTCGCCACGGCGAACCATTGGGCCCAGAGGCTCTTTGGAGATCAGCTCAGGCAGGATGACGTAGTCTTTTGGATTCTTGGCTTCTTTGTTGCGAATAGATGCCAAACCTGATGCGTCGGTCGTGTAACCAATGCAACGGCCTGCAAAGAACGCAGCAACAGAGGCCTCAAAGCTCTCGTACACAACAGGCTTGATGTTCAAGTTGTTGGCTTTAGAGAAGTCGGTCAGGTTTTTCTCGGTGGTGGTACCAGACTGCACGCAAACCGTTTGGTTTTTCAATTGCATGGCGCTCTTCATCTTGGTGCGTGTGGGCACCATGAAGCCTTGGCCGTCGTAGTAGGTCACGCCAGTCGCGTGCAAGCCCAAAGAGGCGTCACGGGACATGGTGAACGTGGTGTTGCGTGACAACACATCGATTTCGCCAGATTGCAGTGCGGTGAAACGCTGTTGCGCGTTCAAAGGCACGTACTTCACTTTGTTGGCGTCGCCCAATGTAGCGGCAGCAACGGCCTTACAGATATCAACGTCCAAGCCAGACCACTCGCCCTTAGAGTCGGCGGCAGAGAAGCCAGCCA
>JANREF010000097.1:0-1534 GCA_030726195.1 Burkholderiaceae bacterium
CCACGCTCGTTGTTTTCAGATCGCTTGAAATAAGGCAGCACCTCGGCATACGACCAACCGGCATTGCCCATGGCCGCCCAGCCGTCGTAGTCCATAGGGTGGCCGCGCATGTAAATCATGGCGTTGATGGCGCTAGATCCGCCCAAACCCTTGCCGCGTGGCTGGTAGCACACGCGGTTGTTCATGTGCTGCTGGGGCTCGGTGTCAAAGGCCCAGTTGAATTTGCCAGTCAAGGCCAAGCCGGCCAAGCCCGCCGGACAATCGACAAAGACGTGGTTGGTCGGGCCACCGGCTTCGATCAACACCACCGACACGCTGGCGTCCTCACTCAAACGCGCAGCCAATGCACTACCGGCTGAGCCGCCACCTATCACTACAAAATCGGCCATGGTCTTGTCGTCCTTGTTCACGGCGCGTGCGCACGCTGGTGCACGCTTGCTGCAGCGTATTGTGTACTAAATAGTAGTTATCTGGTGTCGCCCCTGTGCGGCACGCGGCACAGCACCGAGCGGCATCGACACCCACGTGACACGCGGGCCGCGCCAGCCTGCGTGCCGCGCCCAAGCGCCGGCAACGAGCAGGCACAATGACGCATTGCTAATTTTTCGGAGCACAACACGCATGAACACCATTCAAACCATTGGCATTATTGGTGCCGGCACCATGGGCAACGGCATTGCGCAGGCCTGCGCGACCTGCGGCATAGACGTGGTCATGGTCGACATCTCACAAGCGGCCGTAGACAAGGGCCTGGCCACTGTTGCTGGTAGCCTGGACCGGCTCATTAAGAAAGAAAAAGCCACACAGGCCGACAAAACAGCGGCCCTGGCACGCATCAAAGCCAGCACCCAATACGCCGACCTGCACGGCTGCGACTTGGTCATTGAAGCGGCCACAGAAAACGAAGCGCTCAAGGTCAAAATCTTGCAGCAGCTCGACGCCGAGCTGCCCGCGCATGTCCTGATTGCCAGCAACACCAGCTCCATCTCCATCACCAAATTGGCCGCCGCGACACAGCGCGCCAGTCAGTTCATTGGCATGCATTTTTTCAACCCCGTGCCCATGATGGCCTTGGTCGAAATCATTCGCGGCCTGCAAACCAGCGATGCCACACACGACGCCGTCAAAGCCTTGTCGCAGCGACTGGGCAAAACACCGATTACGGTTAAGAACGCGCCGGGCTTTGTGGTCAACCGCATTTTGGTGCCCATGATCAACGAGGCCTTCTTTGTGCTGGCCGAAGGCTTGGCCACCCCTGAAGACATTGACGCGGGTATGAAGCTGGGCTGCAACCATCCCATTGGCCCCTTGGCACTGGCCGACATGATTGGCCTGGACGTGTGCTTGGCCGTGATGAACGTCTACGTTGAGGAATACAACGACGGCAAGTACCGCCCCTGCCCCTTGCTCAAAGAAATGGTGGCTGCTGGCTATTTGGGACGCAAAACAGGGCGCGGCGTGTACACCTACTAAGGCGTGGCTGCGCGGCATTCACCCAACAGTCACACCCCCTGAGACACGCCAACGCAACGCG
>JANREF010000097.1:1634-8039 GCA_030726195.1 Burkholderiaceae bacterium
CGCTGCCTTGGAGGCCCGGTAGCCATACCAACCACCCAAGGCGTTGTCGCCAATACTGCCCACCTTGGCTGACACGAAGGCCACCACCACCCGCCCACGCTTGGGCAACTGGTCAAACACCGCACGCATGAGCAGCGCTGGGCCTATGGCGTTGACCTGCATGACGTGCTGTAAATACGCCGCGTCCAACTGCCGCCAACTGCGCTCGGGCTGGCCCAACTCGCTGTGCAAAAAACCTGTGGCCACCACCACTTGGCGCAAGGCCGCACCCGTGGCTTGCGTGTGCCCGCGCAACCACGCTGCCGCTGCATCCAGCGTATCGGGCTGCGTGTAGTCCAGCGCAGGCGTGGTGCGCCGCCCCCAGCCCACGCTGTGGCTTGGGGGCGCGTCAGACAACGGGGTGGCGCCACGGCCTTCCTGCCCCTCCTGCCCTTCATGTGTTTTGCGTTCGGTGTTGCGCGAAGCTGCTTGGTCTTGCGCCTGCAGCAATTCCAGCCAAGCACGGCCCAAGCCACCGCCCGCGCCCACGACGAGGCGCAGCTGGGGTTGCGTTGGTGTTTGCGGTGCTTGCGGTGTTTGGGCAACGGCGGCTTGCCTTGTTTGGTCGGTTTGGTCTATGTGCTGGGTCATGGCTGTATTGAACCCCACTGTGCAAACCCTTGGGTGCCGCTCAGGTAGCGCGGGGGTGCGGTAGCACAAAGTGCCACACATTCGGTTCACAATAGTGGCCATGACACAACCGCAGCTACCCACCCAACGCTTTACCGATGCCGCGCAGGCACTGGCTTACGTGCAGCAGATTTACGACGCCGCTGTGGCGCATTTACGCGCTGGGTTGAAAGACTTTGTAGAAGGCGAGGGTCAGCCCAGCCCCAGAACACGTGTGCGTGCGTGCTACCCCATGGTGCGCTTCGAGACGCAAAGCGTCACCCGCAGCGAAGACGCCAACAAGGCCTTGTCCTACGGCTTTGTCAGTGGCGCGGGGACCTTTCAAACCACGCTCACACGCCCAGACTTGTTTGCGCACTATTACGCCAAGCAATTCACCTTGCTGCTGCAAAACCACCATGCCACGCTTGAGATCGGCGTGAGCGATGTGCCCATTCCGGTGCATTTCTCATTGGCCGAGCACGACCATGTGGAGGGACAACTCAGCGAAGCCCGGCGCGCACAACTGCCCGACGTGTTTGACCTACCCGACCTCATGGCCATGGACGATGCCATCGCCAACGGCGACCTTGATGTCTTACCAGACGACGCCAAACCGCTGGCCTTGTTCACCGCACCGCGCGTGGACTACTCGCTGCACCGCTTGCGCCATTACACCGGTACGTCGCCGCATGGTTTTCAAAACTTTGCCTTGCTCACCAACTACCAGTTCTACATTGACGAATTCGTGGCGCTGGGCAAGCAACTCATGCAAGACGCACACAGCCAATACATTGGCCTCATTGAGCCCGGCAACGTGCTCACACGCCGCGTGAATTTGAGCGCCTCGGAAGAGGCCGTGCTGCAAGATGCGGTGCAACACGCTGCGGGCGCGGCCCCGGCGCGCTTGCCACAAATGCCCGCCTACCATTTGGTGCGCGCCGACCGAGGCGGCATCAGCTTGGTCAACATTGGCGTGGGGCCCAGCAACGCCAAAACCATGACCGACCATATCGCCGTGCTGCGCCCCTATGCGTGGATCATGCTGGGCCACTGCGCCGGCCTGCGCAACAGCCAAGCGCTGGGTGACTACGTCCTGGCCCACGGCTATGTGCGCGAAGACCACGTACTCGATGAAGAGCTGCCGCTGTGGGTGCCCATACCGCCGCTGGCCGAAGTGCAAATCGCACTGGCCAGTGCGGTGGCCGAGGTCACGCAGTTAGAGGGCAGCGAACTTAAAAAAGTGTTGCGCACTGGCACAGTGGCCAGCACCGACAACCGCAACTGGGAACTGCTGCCGTTTCATGGCGAGCGCAGCACACCTGCCAAGCGCTTTTCACAGTCGCGCGCCATTGCACTCGACATGGAAAGCGCCACGGTCGCCGCCAACGGCTTTCGCTTTCGCGTGCCCTACGGCACCTTGCTGTGCGTAAGCGACAAGCCACTGCACGGTGAAATCAAACTGCCGGGTATGGCCAACCACTTTTACCGCGAGCGTGTGAACCAGCATTTGAAAATTGGTATTTTGGCGCTGGAAAAGCTGCGCCAAGCCGGCGAGCAATTGCACAGCCGAAAGCTGCGCAGCTTCAACGAAGTGGCCTTCCAGTGATGCTATGCGCCCGTGTGATGGTGTGCGCCCATGTCTAAGCTCACGGGCAATGCGCGCGGCATGGTGTCCATGCTGCTGGCCATGGGCTGCTTTGCGCTCATGGACACCGTGCTCAAACTGTTGGCGCAAGATTTGCCCGCTATGCAAATCGCAGCCCTGCGCGGCCTAGGCGGCATGCCGCTGGTGGCCCTGTATTTGTGGCGGCGCAACTCCATCAAGTCCATTGTGCGTGTGCAATGGGGCCTACAAATATGTCGCGGGCTGTTGGCTATTCTCATGCTGTGGAGCTTCAGCGTGGGCATCAAAGACTTGGCACTCACACAGGCCTACACCTTTTTCTTCATAGCGCCCTTGCTGGTGTCGGTGTTGGCTTGGCCCATCTTGGGTGAGCGCGCCAGTGGCTTTCAGTGGGTCATGCTGCTGCTGGGCCTTTGTGGTGTGGTCGTCGCCCTGCGCCCATCCACACAAGGCCTCATCACATGGGGCAGCGTGGCTGTTTTGACGGCGGCTACGTGCTATGCGGTGAGCGCCGTCATCAGCAGGCGCTTGTCGCGCACCGACACCACAGACAGCCAAGTGTTTTGGGTGTTGGCGTTTTTATCGGTGGGCGCTACCGCATTGGCGCTGCCCAACTGGCAGCCCCTGAGCGCCACACACTGGGCACTCATGCCGGCCTTGGCCCTGCCAGGGTTTGTAGGCCAACTCGCGATCACAGACGCCTTCAAACATGGCCGCGCGGCGGCTGTGGCACCATTTGAATACAGCGCCTTGGGCTGGAGCATAGCCATAGACCTGGCCATTTGGTCGGTGTGGCCCGATGTCTTGACGCTTGTGGGTGCCACCATAGTGATGACCGCAGGCCTATTGCTCATGCGCCGTGAACGCGCGGTGGTGGTGGCCAGCACACCGCTGCCCACTGCGGTGGACCCAGCCCAAGACGCGACCCAGCCCGAACGCATGTGAGCATCCGCTGTGCGCGCCGGTCGGCACACCCATGCAAACTCACCATCACACTCGTGGGCACATGCACGTGCACGTGCACATACACATGCATAAGCGCAGGCCTTGTACCGCAATGAGGCCTTAATCCAGCGGCTGCAAGTTGGCCATGGCTTGGCCCAAGCGCACCGTGCCTTGCGCCTGCCACGATGGCTCGAAGCGCAGGCGCTGCTCGGCAGCCTCTGCCACGCTGGGCCACAGCATGACCACCGTTGAGCCCAACATGAAGCGCCCCATCTCCGCGCCCTGCTCCAGTCGGGTGTCGCGCTGCGGGTAGTGCCAGTGCTGCACTGTTTTGCTGCGCGGCGGATTGACCGTACCGTGCCACACCGTGGCCATGCTGCCCACAATGGTGGCGCCCACCAACACCATGACCATGGGGCCATGGTCTGTATCAAACCAACACACCACCCGCTCGTTGCGCGCGAACAAGCCCGGCACATGCGCGGCGGTCAGTGGGCTAACAGAAAACAAGTCGCCTGGCACATAGGTCATGCGCGTGAGCGTGGCCGCGCACGGCATGTGGATGCGGTGGTAGTCCTTGGGGCTGAGGTAAATGGTGGCAAATTGGCCGCGCTCAAAGACGCGGGCCTCATCCGCCTCGCAGGCCAGCAGGCTTTGCGCTGAGTAGTGGTGGCCTTTGGCCTGAAAAATTTGACCCGCCTCAATGTCACCCAACTGACTGATGGCACCGTCGACCGGGCTGACCCAATCCGCATTGGCAATGGGGCGCACGCCACTGCGCAGCGCGCGCGTAAAAAATGCGTTGAACGTTTTGTAAGACGCCAAGTTGGGCTGCTCGGCTTCCATCATGTCCACGCCGTAGCGGCGCACAAAGTCGTTGATGATCATGGTGGTGATCACGCCCATGGGCGTGCTGGCCACCCAGCCACCAAACTGCGTCATGGCTTTTTTGGGCCAAAGGTATTGCTGCCAAACTGCGGATCGTTGCGACACAAGCTGCCTTACATATTGCTGCCGCACAGCGCCAAACACGCGCATGAAGCATAAAGAACTAATTTAAGGTGCAATTGCGGGCGCAAACGCCACGACACACGCACCGAACGTCCAGAATTCTATGCGTTGCAATGGCCCATGCTCATACAAGCGGTCTTTCTGACGCTAGACTAAAGCCCATGACTACTGCCACAGCGCCTGATACGGTGACACAGCCCACAGACAACAGCTCTGCGCACGATGGTGGCAAGCCGCTGCTGCAGTGCGAACATTTGGTGAAACGCTTTGGCGACACCACTGTGGTGCAAGACCTGAGCTTTCACATCAACCCGGGCGAATGCTTGGGCATCATAGGCCCCAATGGCGCGGGCAAAACCACCACCATTCGCATGTGTTTGGGCCTCACCGCTCCAGATCAAGGCCACATTGGCTACGTGAGCGAACACGGCCAAGCGCTGCGCATGCCGCAGGATGCATTGGCCATCAAGGCCGAGCTGGGTGTGGTCAGTCAAATGGACACGCTAGACCCCGACTTTTCCTGTGAAGAAAACATCGCCGTCTACGGCCGCTACTTCGGCCTAGATGCGGCCGAGCTCAAAGCGCGCACGCCCGACTTGCTGGACTTTGCCGTGCTCAGCCACAAAGCCCATGCGCGCCCCGGCGAGCTGTCTGGCGGTATGAAGCGCCGCTTGAGCTTGGCCCGCGCGTTGGTGAACAACCCGCGCCTACTGGTGCTGGACGAGCCCACCACAGGCTTAGACCCGCAAGCGCGCCACCTGATGTGGGAGCGCCTGCAGCAGCTGCTGCAAGTGGGCAAATCGATTTTGCTCACCACCCACTTCATGGACGAGGCTGAGCGCCTATGCGACCGCTTGCTGGTGCTAGACCACGGCCGCAAACTGGCCGAAGGCTCGCCGCGCGCACTCATTGCCCAGCACATCGAGCCCGAAGTGGTGGAGGTCTATGGCCCCGGTGCCGTGGCCTTGGCCACAGCCCCCATACGCTCGCGTGCCGACCGCGCCGAAGTGGTGGGCGACACGGTGTTCTTCTACACGCACCACGCCGCCAGTTTGTTGTTGGAGCTGGCGCGCCAGCCCCAACTGCGCACACTACACAGACCCGCCAACTTGGAAGACTTGTTCTTGAAGCTGACTGGCCGCCAAATTCGCGAAGGCGCATGAGCATGAGCGACACACACAACGAACCCACCATGGACGCAGCGCAGGTAGACGCGGTCGATACGGCGAGCGCACCAGCGCCCACGCCGCGCAAACGCTACCGCCGCAGCTGGAGCAGCCAATCCACCAGCGTGTGGCGAACGCCACAACTCGACGAGAGCTTTTGGCCAGTTTTTTACCGCAATTTTTTGGTGTGGCGCAAATTGGCCGTACCCAGCTTGGTGGGCAACATTGCCGAGCCACTCATTTGGCTGGTGGCCTTTGGCTACGGCATGGGCGCACTCATTGGCACCATCAATGTAGGCGGTCAAGCCGTGCCCTACTTGTTGTTCTTGGCCAGCGGCAGCATTTGCATGAGCGCCATGAACGCGGCTTCGTTTGAAGCCTTGTACTCGGCCTTCTCGCGCATGCACGTGCAAAAAACCTGGGACGGCATCATGAATGCCCCCGTGAGCTTAGACAACATCGTGCTCGCCGAAATGCTGTGGGCCTCGTTCAAAGCCTTGTTCACAGCCACCGCCATCATGGCCGTGATGTTGGCCCTCAACATCAGCACCAGCCCCAAACTCATCGCCGCATGGCCGGTGCTGCTGCTCACGGGCGTGACATTCAGCTGCTTGGCTTTGGTGTTCAATGCGCTGGCCAAGGGCTACGACTTTTTCACCTACTACTTCACGCTGTTTTTAACGCCGATGATGTTTTTGAGTGGTGTGTTCTTCCCACTGAGCCAGCTGCCGCCTTGGGTGGCCAACATCGCCAACGCCCTGCCCCTGGCCAACGCCGTGGCACTGGTTCGCCCGCTGTTCATGGACCAGTGGCCTGATCAAGCATGGTTGCACTTGTTGGTGTTGATCGCCTACGCGGTGGCCGCATTTTGGGTGGCCTTGGCGCTCACACGCAAGCGCTTCGATATGTGATTGCTTGATGCTGCGTCAGACAGACACGGCGCACCGATGCGGCTGCGCTGGGACTGCCCGCCAGGCGGGCGATTCGAATTTGACGCCCTAGCGCTCT
>JANREF010000098.1 GCA_030726195.1 Burkholderiaceae bacterium
ACCACATGACCGATGCGGCGGGCGCGCCCGCCTGGGATTGGGATGGCAAAACACTGCGTCTCACCCGCTTGGCAGACCAGGTCGGCACACTGGCTGCGCAGGTGAACGTGGTGGCTTGGACCGTCCATCGCAGCCCAGACGACCCCACGGCGCTGATGTGGCGGCGTTGGCGTTCGGCCACATTCACAACGCACGCAGCGTGGGAGATTGCTTGGCAGCAAGCCCAGCGTTGGGGGCAGTCACAGCTGGATGCACAAGGCGGTGCAGACGTGGCTTTGTTTCCCGTAGAGGCTTTCCAAATCTACATCTACCGGGGTAACAGTTGGACCAACCCGTTGTCTACTGGCGAGCGTCAAAGCAGCGTAGCGACGCCGGCTGGTAGCGACCAAGACAAGGTGCCTGATGGCGTTCGGTTGAGTTTGGGCATGAGCGCCGCCAGCGGCGTGCCCGGCACCATCACGCTGGACTGGGTGCGCCCCACACTGAGTATGAATCGGCAATGACAATCCACCAACAAAAGGGCGTTGCGCTGCTCAGTGCCATGGTTACCGTGTCCATCGTGGCCGCGTTGGCCTCGGGAGCCATGTGGCTGCGCTGGCAGCGCGTGGAGGTCGAAATAGCAGCGCGCGGTCAAGCGCAGACCGCCTGGCTGTTGAGTGGCGCGTTTGCTTGGTCACGGCTGATCTTGTCCGAGGATGGCAAGGCCAACCGCCAAACACCTGTAGACCACTTGGGCGAGCCGTGGGCCATTGAGGTGGAGGAGTCCAAAATCTCATCCTTTTTGTCGCAGGACAAACAACTGCTTGAAGGTGACGCAGATGTGTTCATCACTGGGCGCATCCGTGACGAACAGGCCAAGTTGAATGTACGCAATCTGGTGGCCGGCGGTACGGTGGACATTCCGTTTTTGAGGGTGTTGCAGCGTTTGTGTTCGGATCTCAACGTCGACCCCGGCGTGTTGCAACCCTTGGTCGTAGCCATGGCAAGCATGGATGATGCAACCCAATCTGAACGCAGCTTGCTGCCTAGCAGCGAGCGCCATTTGGCCTGGCTGGGTCTTTCTGAGGCGGCACTGAATAAGCTCTCGCCATTTGTGACTTGGTTGCCCACACCTACGCGTGTGAACGTGAATACCGCACCAGTGGAGGTGCTGATGGCCTTGCTGCCAACGCTCGGCCGCGCCCAGGCCACGTCGTTGCTGCTGGCCCGTGAGCGCAATCACTGGACCAACATTGCTCAGTTTAGAGAGGCGGTAGGCTCTTCTGCGTATAGTTTGTCTGATAGCCTTGTGTCGGTTAATACAGATTACTTTAAAGTGCGGGGTAGCATTCGATATGAGGGTACGACACAGTTGGAAGAGGCGCTGATGCACAGAAATGTGAGCGACGTACGCATCGTGTGGCGGCGTCACGCCCAAGGGCTCTGAAATATTTAGATATGATAAGAATCACCAATGAGCACCATACTTCTGCGCCCCTGCATTGATCGTGAAGGCGATAGGGCTACTTTCAGCATCGCGTCCAGCGACTCTGACGGTACGCCCGTGGTCGAGCAGGGGCGTGCGGTTTCGTTATCGGATGCTGAGCC
>JANREF010000099.1 GCA_030726195.1 Burkholderiaceae bacterium
AGGTCGCAATCGTTTGCACACCTTGGCTGGTCGCGAGCAGGCACACATGTGCTTTTTGGTGGGCGAACACGCCCACAGTCACCACACCGGGCCATTGGTTGACCATGGACTCAAACGCCAAAGGGTCGGTGATGGCCAAGCCGCGCACGTCAACGATGTGCTGCCCGTTATCAGTCACCAACGGCGCGCCGTCTCGCAGGCGCACAGTGGCCTCGCCACCCATCGCGGCGAATTGCGCGCAAATACGCTTGGTGGCCATGGGAATCACTTCCACAGGCAGGGGAAATGCGCCCAGCGCCTTGACCAGCTTGGACTCGTCGGCAATGCACACAAACTGCTTGGCCAGTGCCGCAACGATTTTTTCACGTGTGAGCGCCGCGCCGCCGCCTTTGACCATGTAGCCGCTGGCGTCGATCTCGTCGGCGCCGTCAATATAAACGTCTAGGTTGTCCACCTCGTTGCTGTCAAACACGGCAATGCCAGCGGCCAACAAACGCTGCGTCGACACCTCAGAGCTGGATACAGCGCCTTTGATGTCATCCTTCATGGTGGCCAAAGCGTCTATGAATTTGTTCACCGTAGAGCCCGTGCCCACGCCTACGATGGTGTTGGGTTGCACATAGGCCAATGCAGCTTGGCCGACCAGTGTTTTGAGTTCGTCTTGCGTCATATTTACGATTGGGGTTTGAAATAGATGAAGGGGCGCTGCAGGCGCGGCGTAGCAACCCACAGTGATCTGGGACAATGCTGTGATCTCTTCAGTGTTTGCCCGACCCCACGATTATCCAATGTCTTTACTGCCCTACCCGCTTGCCCGTGCCGCCTTGTTTTGCCTAGACGCAGAAACGGCACACGATATCACCTTGGCCAGCTTGGCCGCCACCCAGCACACGCCCCTGTCCAAGCTGTACGCTCAGCCGCGCGTGGCAGACCCGTTTGAGCTGGCCGGCCTTATTCTGCCCAACCGCGTGGGTTTGGCAGCCGGCCTAGACAAGAACGCACGCTGCATCGATGCGTTCACGCACATGGGTTTTGGCTTTGTCGAGGTCGGCACAGTCACACCCAAAGCCCAACCCGGCAACGACAAGCCGCGCATGTTTCGCCTGCCCAAAGCCAATGCATTGATCAACCGTCTGGGCTTTAACAACCACGGCCTGGACGCCTTTGTGGCCAACGTGCAGCAAGCCCGCCTGCGCAGCCACATGGTGCTGGGCCTGAACATTGGCAAAAATGCCGCCACCCCCATAGAAGACGCCACCAGCGACTACCTCTTGGGTTTGGCGGGGGTATACGCACATGCAGACTACGTCACGGTCAACATTTCTAGCCCCAACACCAAAAACCTGCGCGAACTGCAAAGCGACCAAGCGCTGGACAGCTTGCTAGACGCGCTGTCGCAAGCACGCGAGCAACTCGCCAGCACCCACGGCAAACGCAAACCCATTTTTGTAAAAATTGCGCCCGACTTGGACGACACCCAAATCGGCGTCATCGCGCAGGTGCTCAAGCGCTACGGATGCAACGCCAGCGGCCAAGCCAACAGCGACTGGGGGCTGATTGCCACCAACACCACGCTGGCGCGCCACGCGGTGCAAGGTATGGCGCATGCCAACGAAACCGGTGGCTTGAGTGGCGAGCCCGTGTTTGAACCCAGCAACCGTGTGATCACAGCCATGCGCCAAGCGCTGGGCACCGGCTTTCCCATCATTGGCGTGGGCGGCGTCGACAGCGCGGCCAAGGCCGTGGGCAAAATCCAAGCGGGTGCGGACGCCGTGCAGCTGTACACCGGCTTTATTTACAAAGGGCCAGCCTTGGTTCATGAGGCCGCCGTAGCGCTACAGCAACTGGGCACCCAGGCACGCTAGCCCGCAGAACTCGGCGGCTTAGAGGTTTGGCGCGGCCTCAGACCAGCGTGGCCACGTGCTGCGCCAAGGCCATGGCGCTGGTCAAACCCGGTGACTCGATGCCAAAGG
This sequence comes from Burkholderiaceae bacterium, assembly GCA_030726195.1. GTDB lineage: Bacteria > Pseudomonadota > Gammaproteobacteria > Burkholderiales > Burkholderiaceae_C > RS62. The sequence goes on from JANREF010000099.1 coordinate 1,974, forward strand.
CATTGACCCAACCCGGCACACCGTGCTGTGCGGGCCCGTCGATGCGAAAGTCTGGTGCGGCCTGACCGGGGCCATAAATGCGCGGACGAATACCGCAATAAGACGCTTGCAAACTGTTGTGCGGTAAATCCGGCCAGTAACGCCGCACCGACGCCTCAAACGACCGCGCCACATCTGGCGTGGTGGTGTAGTCCAGTGCATCGGCGTCGTGCGTGTCCAACCAATGCTGGTCGGGGCCAAAACGGGCACGCCCTGCCAAATCCAGTGTGAGGTGGATACCCAGCCACGCATCTTGGGGCGCTGGATACACCAAATGCTTGAACGGCACCGGGGTACTGAGGTCGCAATAGTTGCCCTTGGCAAAGTAAGGCATGGGCAATGCGGCTGGATCAAACCCATCGATGCACGCGGCCACTTGTGGCGCATGCAAGGACGCGCAATTCACCACCACATCAAACTGCCAGTCGCTGGTCTGTGTGGTGCCAGCCTCAGTGCAAGCAATGCGAATGGTGTGCGGGCCCGCGGGCTGGCCCGGCGTGGCACCACGGGCTTGCCCTGCGACAACTTGTGACCCGAAGGCCACCACGCCGCCATGGGCCTCCACATCGGCCAACAGGGCCAACATCAGCGCATGCGAGTCCACAATGCCGGTGTCTGGCGAGTACAAGGCCGCCACACACGACAGCGCAGGCTCCATGGCCTGGGCTTGCGCGCCGCTGAGGCGCTGCACACGCACGCCGTTGGCCTGTGCTTTGGCGTACAAGCCGTCTAAGCCTGCCACTTGCGCCTCATCCGTGGCCACGATGAGCTTGCCACACAGCCGATACGGCACATGGCGCTGCTCGCAGTAGTCCACCACCATGGCCCGACCCTGCACGCAAGCGCTGGCCTTCAAAGACCCCGGCTTGTAGTACAAGCCCGCATGCAAGACCTCAGAGTTGCGCGAGCTCACGCCGTCGCCTATGTGGCCAGCACGCTCGGCCACCACCACACTGTCACCGCGCATGGCCAATGCCCGAGCCACCGCCAAGCCCACCACACCTGCACCAATCACCAAGGTATCACGCATAACAATCCACTCTCACCCCAGCATTGGGTATTTAAATCAGACCACTTTTTGACATGGCACAAACCGACTGGCCCAGCCAAGCACAGCGGCTGAGGCACAATACTGGATTATTCAGAACACAACACGTATCCGACTATGACCACCAATAAAAAGCCCCGCGATCGCGGCAATCCCAAATACAGTTTGCTGCAAGTTATGGGCACCTTGGCAGCCGCAGGCGTGGCCGCTTGGGCCATTTTGTACTATGCCTTTGGCCCCGGCGCCGAAGCCACGCCAATGGTAGTTGAAGTGCGCATGGACAACCAATGCGGCCTGATCGAAGGTGCCTTCATGGCCAGCTCCAGCGACGGCGCAAAGGCTTCGTTTAAAAACGGCGTGGCCTTGCTGGCAACGCATGCAGGCGAAAAAGTGTGGATTCGCAACAGCGAGCAATTCCCCAAGTTTGGCTTTGAAACCGACAAGGTCAAGGCCGAGCCCGTGGTAAACATCGTGGCCAAGTGCCAACCCATGGGCAGCATCGACACCACCATGAACTCCATGCGCGACCAGTTCAAGTCCAAGGGCAGCTCAGAGCGTTAATACAGCAGCCGGTGCGGTAACTTGGCCACTGCCTTGCGCAGAATGTGGTACGTGTCCGCATCGAACACCGGCTTGGCCACTTGTAGCAACTCTGCGCAGTCCTGCGCTGACTGTGCAGTCCCCAAATAACACCAAGCATCGACAACGTGCACGTCTGTTTGTGCTTCGCCATCAGGGCCCTGACCTGACTCGATCAAACCCACTGGGCCTTTGAAGGGCCAAGTGGCCAGCTTTTTGGGCGTCATGGCAGCCAAGGTGCGCACGCTGTGTAATGCAGGTGCTTCGTGCCCCTTGCACGCACCCTTGCACTGTCCCACTTGACTGCCAAAACAGCCGGCACCCGCGCTGACTTTTTCCAAGCCCAACAACGCCTTGCACAGCTTGTGCTCTTGCGCGAGCTCACCCAGCCACTGCTGCGCTTGGCGCTGGCTACTGAACAGGCCAAACAAATTGGGCTGCGCGCCCATGTTCAAATCTTGCGTCCACACCAGCGTGGGCGGTTCGCCGTCTAGCCAGCGCCAAGAGCACAAGGACTTGGCACGGCGCAAGCGCACGTTGTGGCTAGGCACCAGCTGCTTGACCAGCTGCGACTCCTTGAGCAAAGCGCCCACCTCACCGGCGGTGCAATGCCATTCAATGTCCGTGGTTTGCAACGACAGGCTGAGCTCTTTGCCTCTGGCATGGTCGCCAGAAAAATGCGACAGCACACGGCGGCGCAAATGCTTGCTCTTACCGACGTACAACACAAAGCGTCGTTCCCCGTAAAACACGTACACGCCAGGTGTGTCGGGCATGTTGTCCAAGGCATCGCTGTCCAAATGAGACGGCCAGCTGGCTTGACCCAGCAGCTGCGTGGCGTGTTGCATCAAGCACTCATCCCCCAAGCGTGTGCGCAGCGCTTGCCAAAACTGATACAGCAAATCTGCATCGGCCAAGGCGCGGTGGCGCGTGGCACTCTGTAGGGCGTAGCGCGCCGCGACGGCATCGAGGTTGTGGCGTTTCTCCTGCGGGTCTACCAGGCGGGCCAGCTTGACCGTACACAACACAGGTGCCCGAAAGCCAAGGCCTGCGCGCTTGAACTCGTTCTTGATAAAACCATAATCAAAGCGTGCGTTGTGCGCGACAAATACTGCGCCTTGCATGGCCTCTTGCAGCTTGGGCGCAATGGTCTCAAAGTCTGGGGCATCAGCCACCATCTCGTTGGTGATGCCCGTGAGCTGTTGTATGAAGGGGGCAATGTTGGTGTGCGGGTTCACCAAGTAGCTCTCCCGTGTGACGGTGTTGCCGTCTAACAAGACCCATGCAACTTCAGTCACGCGGTCACGCGTGGCCGTGCCCCCCGTTGTTTCCACGTCCAAAAACAGCCACCGCTCATCAGCGGCACGCACACTGCTCATAGCCTAGACCACGCCGTAGGTGGGTTAGCGCACCAAGCGACGCTGCGCAACCGCTTTGGCCAACTCGGCCAGCACGGGCTCGGTTTGCTTGAGACTGATACAGGCGTCGGTGATGGACACACCCGTGCGCAGCGCAACGCCAGGGCTCAGGTCTTGTCGGCCTTCTTCGATGTGGCTTTCAATCATCATGCCCATCACGCCGTAGTCACCTGCGGCAATGCGCGATGCCACGTCGTTGGACACGTCAATTTGCTTGGCGTGCTGCTTTTGGCTGTTGGCATGTGAGGCGTCCACCATCACACGTGGCGTGCATTGGGCTTTGGTGAGGGCTGCGCCCGCTGCAGCCACACTGGCCGCATCAAAATTAGGCAGCTTGCCACCGCGCAAAATCACGTGGCAGTCGTCGTTGCCGCGGGTTTCAAAGATGGCCGCTTGTCCCATGTTGGTCAAGCCCATGAAGGCGTGCCCGCTGCGGGCGGCAACCATGGCATCAATAGCCACTTGCACACCGCCGTCGGTGCCGTTTTTAAAGCCCACTGGGCAGCTCAGGCCCGAAGCCAGCTGGCGGTGGCTCTGGCTTTCAGTGGTGCGCGCGCCAATGGCGCCCCACGAGATCAGGTCCACCACAAACTGCGGGCTGAGCAAATCCAAAAACTCCGTGCCTGCGGGCAAGCCCTCACCCACCACATCCAACAGCAAGCGGCGCGCCTTGTGCAAGCCTTCATTGATGGCATAAGTGCCGTCTAGGTGCGGATCGTTGATGTAGCCCTTCCAACCCACCGTGGTGCGTGGCTTCTCAAAGTACGTGCGCATGACCACCATCAACTCACCACTCATAGACGCCGTCATGGCTTTAAGGGCGCGGGCATAGGTCATCGCCTGGTCATGATCGTGGACCGAGCACGGCCCCACCACCACCAACAGGCGGTCATCTCGGCCGTGCACGATGTCAGCTATGTCCTGGCGGTGCTGCGCCACTTGGGCGACCATGGCAGGCGTCTCAGGCAAGGCCTCTTGCAGCAAGGCCGGCGTCATCAGAGGGCGAACGGATTTGATGCGGACATCGTCTACACGGGTTTTGTCGTGCGTAGACAGACTGGCTTGTTGGTCGTTACTCATGTGTGAAATTACTTCCAAAGAATAGGCTCTATGGTCACCACGCCCTGCTCACTGCTGAGCGTGAGTGCACCTTCTTGAATGGTGGCTTGCAGCTGCATACTGCGCTGCGCCAAGCTCACCAAGGCTTGCGAAGACTCGGTTGGCAAGCGCCACACCTTCAGCTTGGCCAAACGCGACAGCTTGTTGCGAATACCGTCCCACCAAATATCAGCCGAGTGGCTAAAGGCGTACAGCAACACGGCATCGGCCTTGCTACACGCTTTTGACAAGGGCTTGTCCTCGGGCTGCCCCACTTCCATCCACAGGCGCTTGCGACCTGTGAAGTCGACCAGCTGCACATCTGGCTCGTCCGGGTCGGACAGACCTGCGCCAAAACTCAAGGTGCCGTCGCCGTTGCAGGTGTCGTTGAGTTGGTGGGCGTTGAGGGCCAAAGCCACCAAGCGCACCATCATGCGCTCGTCGTTTTCGCTGGGGTGACGCGCCAAAGTCAGCGCATGGTCGGCATAGTAGCCATGGTCAACATCCGCGATTTGGAGGTTGACTTTGAAGATTGTGGATTTAATTGCCATAGCCTTGCATTATGCGCATGGCATCTGGCCAGTTTCCATCGCCCACAAGCTGCAGCGGCCCAGCACGCCCAAGCCTGCGATGCACGCTGTGCGCCGCTGCAGTAAAGTACTACGAATGAATGCATCCAAACCCGCTACCGCCAACACAGTCACACCGCCGCCTTCGCCAACGCCGGCCCAAACCCAGCACGCCCGCTTGAAGACAGCGTTGCTGACCCTGGTGGCGCTGTGTGCATTTGCTGGCAACTCCTTGCTCTGCAGGGCCGCATTGGCGCATGGCGCGGTGGATGCCCACAGCTTCACGTGGCTGCGATTGGCCAGCGGCGCTGTGTTTTTGGCGTTGCTGATCAGCCTGAACCGCGCGAAAGCACAAGACAACGCGACCGACCCTAAGCCGCTACCTTGGCGCAGCGCTGCAGCGCTGTGGGTATACGCGGCAGCGTTTTCTATGGCCTATATCGACATGGGTGCGGCCACCGGTGCACTGGTGCTGTTTGGCAGCGTACAAATCACCATGACCACCTGGGGCCTGTGGCGCGGTGAGCGTTTTGTGCTGCAGCAGTGGCTGGGCTACCTCATGGCCATAGGCGGCTTGACCTGGCTGCTGCTGCCGGGCGCGAGTGCGCCACCGCTGGGCAGTGCAGCACTCATGACTGCGGCTGGCGTGGCCTGGGGGGCTTACTCGATTCTGGGTAAGTCAGCCACACGGCCCGTACTGGCAACTGCAAGCAACTTTCGCTATGCAGTGTTGCCCGCAACCGTGTTGTTGGTGTGGGCGCTGTCCAGCACCAACGCACACATCAGCGGCGCCGGCACAGCCTATGCCTTGGCCTCGGGTGCATTGGCGTCTGGTGCAGGCTACGCCATTTGGTATGCCGTGTTGCCGCGCTTGGGCTCGACAACCGCGGCCTCACTGCAGCTGAGTGTGCCCATCATCACTGCATTGGCTGCGGTGCTGCTGCTCAATGAACCCTTGTCGGGCACCCTGATCGTGAGCTCGGCCATCGTTTTGGGTGGCATTGGGCTGGTGATTGGCGTGGGCAAGACAGCATGACAGGCCATGCGACATCGCCTGCGCAAGGCGTGCACAAGGTGCGCGCAGGGTGTACGCACCGCTCACACACCGCAATGCACACAAAAAAACACCCAGCACTTTCGCACTGGGTGTTTTTTGTATGGGTGGTGGGTCGTGCGGGATTCGAACCTGCGACAAACGGATTAAAAGTCCGCTGCTCTACCAACTGAGCTAACGACCCACGCTTTATGGGTTTGGCTGCAACACACTGTGATA
>JANREF010000100.1 GCA_030726195.1 Burkholderiaceae bacterium
AAGAAATACGCGGGCGAGCCTTGTGAATTGGTGATTGGCAACAACAACACCATCCGCGAGTTTTGCACCTTTAACATTGGCTCGCCTGGCGATCAAGGGGTCACGCGCATTGGTGATGACAACTGGATCATGGCCTACGTGCATTTGGCGCACGACTGCATCGTGGGTAATAAAACGATATTTGCCAACAACACGCAACTGGCCGGTCATGTGCATGTGGACGACTGGGTGATCTTTGGTGGCTTTACTGTTGTGCATCAGTTTGTGCGCGTCGGTGCCCACGCCATGACGGCGATGAACTCACTGCTGTTTGCCGATGTGCCACCGTATGTGATGGCTCAGGGCCAGCCAGCAGGTGCCAGGTCCATGAACTTTGAGGGCTTGCGCCGTCGTGGCTTCGATGCCCAGCGTGTGAGCGTTGTGAAAGCCATGCACAAAGCCTTGTACCGTGACGGCTTGACCCTTCAAGCGGCCAAAGAGCGCATTGCGGCTTTGGCCACGACTCAGCCTGAGGCTGCAGCCGACGTGGCGCTCATGACGACCTTCTTGGACCAGGTGAGCGACAAGCGCGGTATTGTGCGATAGCCACCTTGGTTGGCGCACACACTTTTTTGTATGAACCAGACCAACGCCTCACAGCCTGTGCACGGCCAGCCCTTATCCATTGCGCTGGCCGCGGGTGAGGCCTCGGGCGACTTGCTGGCCGGCCTGCTGCTGGGCGGCTTGAACAGCCAAGGTATTGCCCACCAGTCGTATGGCATTGGTGGCGCGCAAATGCAGGCCCACGGTTTTGAGCCGTGGTGGTCTTATCACGAGCTGGCTGTGCGCGGTTACGTGGAAGTGCTCAAACACTACCGCCGCATCGTAGGCATTCGAAAGCAGCTCGCAGCACGCTTGTTGGCCGACAAGCCCGACATGTTCATTGGCGTTGATGCGCCTGACTTCAACTTGGACTTGGAGTTGCAGCTGCGCCAAAATGGTATCAAAACCGTGCATTTCGTCAGCCCATCGATTTGGGCATGGCGGGCCAGCCGCTTGGAAAAAATCAAGCAGGCGTGTGACCACGTGCTGTGTATTTTTCCGTTTGAGACGGCCATTTACGACCAAGCCGGCGTGGCCTCCACGTACGTGGGACACCCGCTGGCCGACATCATGCCCATGGTGCCTGACCAAGTGGGCGCGCGCGCCGCGCTGGGTTTGCCGCAAGACAAGCCTGTGGTGGCATTGCTGCCGGGGAGTCGCCAGTCTGAAATTGCACAGTTGGCACCGCAGTTTTTGCAAGCTGCACGCTTGATGCATCAGGCCCGCAGTGATTTGATATTCGTGTTGCCCGTGGCACCGTCACTCATGGCGCAGGTGCGCTCGGTGGTCGCGCGTGCAGGTTTGGCCGGTGTGGACTGGCTGCACCTGCTGGACGGCCAGTCGCATGCAGCGTTGGCGGCCTGTGATGTCACGCTGATCGCCAGTGGCACGGCGACGTTGGAGGCAGCGTTGTCCAAGCGCCCCATGGTGATCGCCTACCGCATGCCGCAGCTCAGTTGGCAAATCATGAAGCGCAAGCGTTTACAGCC
>JANREF010000101.1 GCA_030726195.1 Burkholderiaceae bacterium
TCCTGAGAGTCCTGAGAGTCCTGAGAGTCCTGAGAGTCCTGAGAATTCTTAGCGTTCTGAAACGCTTAAAGCGTCACGGTTTAAGCTGTTTGCACACCAGCATTTCTAGCGCCAAGTCGCGTTCTTGTATCCGGGCCAGCGTGCCTCAAACACCTACTGGCGAAGGCTGGCAGCGGTGTCTAGATTGAATTGGTCTACGGCCTGCGAGGTCACGGCGTCGGTGGTGAGTTGCGCAATGAACTCGGGCTTGAGAGTGACTGCAGCAGCACCTAAGCCCATGAGCTTGGCCAGCACGTCAGACGACTTGACACTGGCTGCCAACACAGCGGGGCCGCCAGCGTGTTGCACCTGCACGCAAGCCGACAGCAAGGCCCATACGTCGCGCCCCGCAGCCTCTAGCCTGCCTACGTAAGGTGCCACCCATTGCACGCCCATATCTTGCGCCCACATCAGTTGCATGGGGTTGGACAAGCCAGTGAGTAAGGTGTCCAGCCCCATGGCTTGCACAGCCTTGAGGCTGGCCTGCCAGCGTGGGTCGCAAGGCAGCTTGATGGTCAGGTGTAGGCCTGCATCGCCCGCCAAGGACTGCAACGCCGCGACCAAGGCGGTATTGGCCTGCACGTCGTCGCTGGGCACTTGCACCATGAGCTGCTGCATGCCAGCGCCATGTGCTTGCTCGATGAGTTGTGTGTAGCCTGCCAGCGACACGGGCAAGCCGGCCTGCAGCACCAAGCTGGGGTTGGTGGTCACGCCTTCAATGCGCGGGGTACCCGCAGGTAGCGGCCACTGGCTGGCTTGTGCGCTGTCTATGAACAGTTTCATGCTTGATCGGCTTTCAACACCACGTCTTTATTTGGGAAAAATTGGCTGTGCAGCGGTATGAGTGAACCACCCAGTGCCCGCGCGTGTGGCCCCACCCGCCCAGCCATGACTTGTGGCGTGTGCATGCCGTCCAAGCGGTAGTGGCTGAGCTTGGCTTGTGTTTGGGCAATCAATGCATCAATGAGTGGTCGCCCCAAGGAGCCGTCTATCACCACCGCATCCAAATCCATGAAAGCCGCAGCACTGGTGCTGGTCATGGCCAATGCCTGACTGGCGCGTGCCAGCCAAGCCTGCGTATGCAACACGTAGGCCTCGCTCATGACGCTGGCGTCGTGTACCACAGCGGTGTCTATGCCTGCGGCCATAAACGCCTGCTCCAGCTGCCAACCGGACGCGACCTCCAGCAGTTGTGCAGGCGCAGACGGTGTGCTGTGCGCCTGATCGCTTGCCATGGTCGCCATGGGCAATGAGCCAATGGCACCCGCGTTGCCGCGCGGCCCACTGACCAACTGGCCATCCAGTACCAAGCCGCCGCCCACAAAGGTGCCCACGAACACATACAAAAAATTGCGCACCACGCGTCCGTGGCCTTCAAACAACTCGGCCAAACAAGCGGCCATGGTGTCTTTGGCGAACACCACGGGTAAATCTGTGAGTTCGCTCACGGCGTTGCGCAAATCGTAGTCGCGCCACAGCAGCAAGCCGGTGCTGGCGTGGTCACCCATGA
>JANREF010000102.1 GCA_030726195.1 Burkholderiaceae bacterium
CCACAGGCATTGGCCCGTTTTCTGGTCAGTCTGTGCACTTCAGGCATGCCGCCCCTGAGCCCAAAACCTATGCGTTGAACCGCTACGACTTTGAAGCGCACCGCCACTGGACGCTGATTGAAGAGCGTTTGGGCACGCGCACCTACATGCTGGGTGACGACTACTCCATCGTGGACATGGCCGTGTGGGGCTGGGCACGCATGTTGCCCTACGTGCTGGGCACCGCCGAGGCGACCTGGGAGCGTTACCCCAACGTGAAGCGTTTGCTGGATGCGGTCAACGCCCGGCCTGCCGCGCAGCGCGCTGAAGCACTGAAGACCCGCCACGCCTTCAAGGCCGAGATGGATGCAGACGCGAAGAAGTTTTTGTTTCCACAGAATGAGCGCCTGGCCACATCATGAGCGCCAGCCTGCTGTTCTCGCCCTACACGCTGCCCAGCCCCAATGGCGGGCTGGCCTTGGCCAACCGCATCGTGATTGCACCCATGTGCCAATACGCCAGCGTTGGTGGTTTGGCCAACGACTGGCATTTGGCGCACTGGACCAACTTGCTCAACAGTGGCGCAGCCTTGTTGACCATTGAGGCCACGGCTGTGACAGAAGACGGGCGCATCACCAACGGCTGTTTGGGCTTGTGGGACGATGCCACGCACGCCGCACTGGAGCAACACCTGCACCGCGCGCGCGCCTTGGCGCCGCACATGCCGGTGTGCATACAGCTGGGCCACGCTGGGCGCAAAGCCAGCAGCGCCAAGCCTTGGGATGGTGGTCACTTGCTGGGCTTGGACGACGCAGGTTGGGTCACCATGGGCCCCAGCGCCTTGCCGCACTTGCCCACCGAGCGCGCACCACAGGCGATGAGTGTGCAAGACATTGCCGACGTACAACAAGCCTTTGTGAGTGCCGCCGTTCGTGCCCAAGCCATTGGCTTTGAAGCCATTGAGCTGCATGCCGCGCATGGTTATTTGCTGCACCAGTTTTTGTCGCCTCTGGCCAACCAGCGCGACGACGCCTACGGCGGCGACTTCGAGGGCCGCACGCGCATGGTGCGCGAGGTGTTTGATGCGGTGCGCGCGGTGTTCAAAGGCAGCTTGGGCGTGCGTATCTCGGCCACCGACTGGGTGGACGGTGGCTGGAGCGTGGAGGAAACCACACGCTTGAGCGCGCTGCTCAAGGCCGCAGGTTGTGACTTTGTGCACCTGTCCAGCGCGGGCGTGTCGCCATTGCAAAAAATTGCGATTGGCCCTGGCTACCAGTTGCCGTTTGCCAAGGCGGTCAAAGACGCCACGGGCATGAGCACCATGGGTGTGGGCCTGATCACAGAGCCGCAGTTGGCCGAGGAGGCCTTGCAGCGCGGCGATGCCGACTTGATTGCCATTGCGCGTGCGCTGTTGTTCAACCCACGCTGGCCATGGGCTGCCGCGGCACAGCTGGGCGGACAAGTGGTGGGCAAAACGTGCTACCTGCGCTCGCAGCCGCTGCATGCCAGACACATCTTCAGCAACCAAGGTGGCGGGCAACGCTGAGCGCCGCAGGCGCAACGGCGCAGG
>JANREF010000103.1 GCA_030726195.1 Burkholderiaceae bacterium
CAGCGGCCACCATGCCGCACACGTCAAAGCTCTCGGGTGTATCCGGTGTGTCTGGTGTGTCGGGGCCTTTGGCCCACACTTCGTCGCCCACCGATACGCCCACCGATATGGCCGCCGCGTCGGCGCTGGCATCAAGCACTTGGGCGAGCATGGCCCTGCGTTTGATGGCTCCCCTAAACTGGCTTCTCGCCACCACCTCTTGTCCGGGGTAGCAGCCTTTTTTGAAGTTCACGCCGCCCACAGACTCGTAATTGAGCATTTGTGGCACAAAGGCTTCAAAGGTGGCCTCGCTCACCACCGCCACGCCGCTGGCGACGTAGGCGTGCTGCCACAGCGCAGCCAGCGCCTGGGCATGGTGGTTGTCGTCATCGCTGGTGGGTGCTGGTGCCGATACAGCGCTTGGTGCAAGCGCTACAAAAGCTTGCATACCGTGTGCAGCGGGCCAAGCCACCACTGGCAGGGTATGGCCCATGCAGCTGGCTGCTGTGCGCTGCCATGCAGGTGCCGCAGCATCGGCGCTGGTTTGGCGCACAAAACCCATGACTTGGTATTGGTCTGAGGCATCGCTGAGCTTGCACTTGGCACGCATCACAAACATGGACAAGCGTTTGAGCGTCTTGGCCAGCAGGTCTTTGGGCAAGAGCAGGGCAATGCCTTGCTCGCCCACGTGCAGCGCAACCATGCTGGCTTGCATGCGGCCTTTGACGTTGCAAAAAGCGGCCAGTCTGGCGTTGCTGTCGTTTAACGACAAGATGTCATTGGACAGCTGTTTGTGCAAAAAATCAGCTGCATCGTCGCCGGTGGCCAACATCACGCCCCACTGCGTTAACGGGCACAGCTGGTCAGGGGCCAATGCCTCAATGGCTTGGTCGGCGGGTGGGGTGCTGGTGGGTGCGTCGTGGTGTGACATGACTTGTGGTGCTTGTACTGTGTGAATGCCTGCTAACAAAGGCTGATGAAAGCTGTGTACCGCTTTGCTTGGTGTCTCAGATCTGGTCAGGGCTGGTAATGGTCCCGGTGGCGTTGGTACGCAGGTGGAGCCCTCATGGCCCAAGTGGCCCAAGTCGCTCAGTGGCCATCTCCACCCATTCCCGCCGTTTGGTGAGATGATTATGCGTGTGTGGACTTAACCTTGCCCGCGTCTTACTTTTTTCTTCTCGACATGCTCAAGACCATCAAACGACTGTTTATTGCTGTGGTACTCGCCGGCCTTGGCTTGGTGGCATCTGTGGCGTGGTGGAGCCAAAAGCCCCTAGCCATGACGCTGGCCGAAGGGCAAACCGTCTTGGACTTGCGGGTGCCGCCCAAATCGACGGCCATGTCGGTGGCCAAGGCCCTCAACGCCTCGGGTGTGGACACGTCCGCGCGTTTGTTGTTTGAGTGGTTCAGGTGGTCGGGGCAGGCGCGTGACATCAAGGCAGGCAGCTACGAGTTGGCCCCCGGTATCACGCCCACGCAGCTGCTCGATGTGCTGGTGCAAGGCAAACAAGCGCTGCGCCGGGTGACCTTCATTGAGGGCTGGACCTTCAAGCAAGTGCGTGCTGCACTGGCGCAAGCGCCAGACCTAGAGCCTGTGACGGCCAGCTGGAGCGACGCACGCATCATGGCGGCGCTGGGGCGCGGCGCACAGCACCCGGAGGGGCGATTTTTCCCGGATACCTACGTCTACCCCAAGCATGGCGACGACATAGACGTGCTGCGCCAAGCGGCCAACCACATGGACACCACCTTGGCCGCGGTGTGGGCCAAGCGCAGCGCACGCACGCCTGTGGACACCCCCGCCGAGTTGCTCACGCTGGCCAGCATCATCGAGAAAGAAACCAACCACAACCCCGACAGGCCGCTTGTTGCAGGCGTGTTTGCCAATCGCTTGCGCATTGGCATGCGGTTGCAAACCGACCCCACTGTGATTTATGGCTTGGGCGACAGCTTCGACGGCAACTTGCGCCGCGACCACTTGCGCGCAGACACCCCTTACAACAGCTACACCCGCGCGGGTCTGCCCCCCACTCCCATCGCCATGCCTGGCGAGGCCTCGCTCAAGGCTGCCTTGGCACCGGCCACCACGGATGCGCTGTATTTCGTGGCCAAAGGCAACGGCACCAGCGCCTTCAGCAACAGCTTGGCGCAGCACAACCGCGCTGTACAACGCTACATTTTTGGGCGCTGACACAGCCGCCCGAGCGGGCGCGTTAAGCTAGACCTTTTACAGACACGCACGATCACACCCATGAGTCAACTTAAACGCGGTTTATTCATCAGTTTTGAAGGCATCGACGGTGCGGGCAAATCCACGCACATCGACGGTTTGGCGGACTTGTTTCGCCAGCAAGGCCGCCAAGTGGTGCAAACCCGCGAACCCGGCGGCACGCCTCTGGCTGAGAGCCTGCGTGAACTGGTGCTGCACCAAGCCATGGACCCGTTGACCGAGGCCTTGTTGGTGTTTGCCGCCAGACGCGACCATCTGGTGCACGTGATTGAACCCGCGCTAGCCCGTGGCGATGTGGTGTTGTGCGACCGCTTTACAGATGCCACCTTTGCCTACCAGGGCGCAGGGCGCGGCTTCGACCTGGCCACCCTCAGCACACTAGAGCAATGGGTGCAAGCCAAGCCCAACGACGGCGGCCTGCGCCAGCCCGACCTCACGATGTGGTTCGATTTGGCCCCCGAGGTGGCGGCCCAGCGCCTGGCTTTGGCGCGCGAGGCGGACCGCTTTGAGGCCGAGTCTTTGGCCTTTTTCGAGCGCGTGCGCGCCGGCTACCGCGCCCGCTTCGAGGCAGCGACCGGGCGCTTTGTGCGCATCAACGCCGACCAAAGCAAGCATCTGGTGTGGCAGCAGATCACCCACAACATGGTGCAGCGTGGCTGGTTGGCCATCATGGTGAACAGCGCGGCCTTCAAGCCCGACGTCCCCAAGGCGGCACAGGCTACACAGGCTGTACCCGCCACAGGTCGAGGCCATTGAGCGCATGAGCGACACCGAACAAGGCGCGCTGGCGCCCTGGCTGCAAACGCAGCTGTTGCAGTTGCTGACGCAGCGCGGCCACGCCTTGTTGCTCAGCGGCCCCCCGGGCCTGGGCCAATACGAGTTGGCCTATGCCTTGGCGCAGGCTTGGTTGTGCGACGCGCCCACGCCGCAAGGCGCTTGCGGGCAGTGCGCCTCATGCCACAGCGTGGCCGTGCGTGCCCACCCCGATTTGCATGTGCTCATGCCCGAGACGGTCGCTCCCGAGTTGGGTTGGCCGCTGCCACCCGCCGCGCAAGATGCGATAGACAAAAAAGAGCGCAAGCCCAGCCGCTGGATACGCGTGGATGCCGCGCGCGCCGCCGTGGCCTTCACCCAAATGACCAAAGCGCGCTCGCGCTTTCAGGTGGTGCTGATTTACCCCGCGCAACGTCTGAACGTGGAATCGGCCAACACCCTGCTCAAAACTCTAGAAGAGCCGCCGGGCGACGTGCGGTTTGTATTGGCCACCGAAGCGGCGCACATGCTGCTGCCCACCATTCGCAGCCGCTGCCTCACGCACACCATGAGCTGGCCCACGCCCGAGATGTCGCAGGCATGGCTGAGCCACACCGTGCAACCCGCTCCCGATGCTGCAACCGCGCACACGTGGCTGCGCGCCGCCGGTGGTCGCCCCATGGACGCCTTGCTGTGGGCCGAGCGCGGCTTGACCAGCGCGCAGTGGAGCGCCTTGCCTAAGGCCGTGGCCAAAGGGCAGCTGGGCGGTATGCAAGACTGGGACAGCCCCGCTATTTTGGACACCATGCAAAAAATCGCCCACGACACCCAAGCCGCTTGGGTGGGCGCGCCGCCTCGTTTCTTTGACGCTGCCGATTTGCCCGAGCTGCCGCACCTGCGCGCGCTGGAGCAATGGGCGCTGCGCTTGGCCAACTGGCGACGCACCGTCGAGCACCCCTACAACGCGAGCTTACAAACCGAGGCCTGGATGGCCGATGCAGCCATGGTGTTTGCGCCACCAGTACGCGCCGGCAGGGCAGGGCTAAAGGTTTGAATTCGGGTTTAAATTAGGGTTTGAATCAAGGCTTAACTTGGGGCTTGAGGAAGGGTTTGACGCAGCATGCAACGGGCTTCACGCGGCTTGATTCGGCTTTAGGCGACTTTAGGGGCGCTTAGCGAATGCCCAAGGTGATGCAAGCGCCAGCCTACACGCAACAAAACAGGCACGCATCCACACACGATACGACTCCACACCTAGCCCCAAGTCCAAACCCAAATTCAAATCGAAAATCCAAGCCAGATCGGCAGTAACACCTACAACACCAGCGACAGCGATACCCACACCACCATGTTCATTGACTCCCACTGCCACCTCAACTTCCCCGAACTCAAGGGCGATCTAGACGCCATCTTGCAGCGCATGGTGCAAGCCAGCGTGGACCAAGCCGTGTGCATTTGCACCAAAGTAGAGGAGGCCGACGAGGTGCTGCACATCGCCGAGCAGCACAACAACCTGTGGGCCAGCGTGGGCGTGCACCCCGACAACGAAGGTGTCAGCGAGCCCAGCCAAGGCTGGCTGGTACAGCGCAGCCACCACCCCCGTGTGGTCGCCATAGGCGAGACCGGGCTGGACTACTACCGCCTGAACGGGCGCACCGTAGCAGACATGCAGTGGCAACGCGACCGCTTTGCCACACACATTGCCGCCGCCAGAGCGGTGGACTTGCCACTGGTGGTGCACACACGCAGCGCCAGCGACGACACCATGCGCATGCTGCGCGAGCTGGGCGGCTACGGCAGCGTGGACGCTGCTGGTACAGGCGAGGGCGTGGCTACAGACAACGGCACCGCGTTGCCCCGCGCGCGCGGGGTGTTGCATTGCTTTACAGAAAGCCTTGAAGTGGCCAAGGCCGCGTTGGACATTGGGTTTTACATTTCCTTCTCGGGCATCATCACCTTCAAAAATGCTGCCGATTTACGCGAGGTGGTGGCCTATGTGCCCAATGACCGCTTCTTGATTGAGACCGACAGCCCTTACTTGGCGCCAGCCCCGCACCGTGGCAAAACCAACACGCCAGCCTTTGTTCCGCTGGTGGCCCAGCAAATTGCACAGTGCAAACACATCAGCGTGGAGGAGGTGGGGCGCTTGAGCAGCGAGAATTTTTACCGTCTGTTTTCAAAAGCAAGTGTCGTCGCGCCCGTATCACTACCATGAGTAAGCTGCGACAACTGGGCTGCGACCACTGCGCTAAGACGGTCAAAGCCCAGTCCATCGCGGCTTGCTCAACTTAATGTCGCATTACAACTAACATGAAGTATTCAATGCAGTACATTGTAAATATTAATTATTTTAGTTTTCGTGTTGTACCACTGCACACAACATTGCTTCGGGCATTGTCTGCCTGCGTATGCTCCCTCAGCGCGCTCGGCACGTCTATCTTTGCAGCTGCGTTTGCAGCTGCGTTTGCATCTGTGTTGCTGTTATCCAGCCCGCCCACCTGGGCGCAAACCGTGTTTCCAAGTATTTACGACACCCCCCTAGCGCCCACAACACCGCCTGTTGCATCGTCCGCAACTCAGGCGGTAGATACTGCTCAACAAGAAACCACCGCCCTTGAAGCGCAAGCCAATGCCGCGGAGCGCGCCAAAGCGCAGCAGCTTGCGCAACGCGCCAAGAGCACAGACACTTTTTGGGCCGCTATTCGGCGTGACGACGCTTGGGCCATGAGCAACGCCATTGCAGCAGGCGTCTCACCCAGCGCCACGTTACCCAACGGCAACACGGCTTTGCACCAAGCGGTGGGCGAGCCAGCGCCCAGCATTGCAGCCATGCTCATCAAGCAGCCAGGTGTGGACATCAACGCGCGCAATGCCGCCGGTGAAACACCGCTCATGCTGGCCGTCTTGCGCGGGCAGGCCGCCATGGCACAGGCCTTGGTCGCGGCCAAAGCTGGCGTCAACCACCCGGGCTGGACACCGCTGCACTACGCCGCGGCCAGCACC
Source organism: Burkholderiaceae bacterium (assembly GCA_030726195.1). Taxonomy (GTDB): domain Bacteria; phylum Pseudomonadota; class Gammaproteobacteria; order Burkholderiales; family Burkholderiaceae_C; genus RS62. The sequence continues at coordinate 5,966 of JANREF010000103.1, forward strand.
AACGAAGGCGCGCCCGCCATGATCAACTTGCTGTTAGAGCACTACGCCTATATAGATGCCGAATCACCCAACGGCACCACGCCGCTCATGATGGCCGCGCGCTACGGGCTGCTCGCCAGCGTGGCCCAATTGCTCGAGGCCGGGGCCGACGTCACCGTGACCAACGCGCAAGGCCTAAGCGCCCTGGACTTTGCCCAAGCCGGTGACAAGCCTGACGCCATTGCGCTGCTCAAGCGCGACAACGTTGACAAGGCGAGCTTGCCGCCTGGGCAGTGGTAACTCATCTACAGGCTGATAATCGCCTCCGCAAGGCGCTAGTGTGGCTCCGCTCGCGCTGACACCGGCATGGATTAATGTTCCACAATGTATATTATGTTAAATAACGTAGGTAGGTGAAAACCGATACCTGCTCCCCGTCAGCCCATTCAACGCCCTAACGCCCTGCGCCAGCAACAGCAACAGCAACAGCAACAGCAACAGCAACAGACACCAGGCCGTGTGACAGACACCCGATCAAGTCGGGTGTGACGGGCCGGCAACTATGCCACACACCGTCCAACACAGTGCCTGCGACGCCAACACAAACAACCCCCGTCCAGCATTTACCAACCGACCGTCACCCTCTGGCTTGACCAGAGGGTCTGAATCGCGGGGTGCGCACAGTCAACGACTCAACCAAAGACACCCGATCAAGTCGGGTGTGACAGGCCGGTGTCAGGCGGCTTGCCCCAATCTAAGCGGCGTTGGCCGCATCCGGCAGCATGCCGCCCAGTAGCGTCGTGAGGCCTTGTTCGTTTAGAACGGTGACACCGAGGGCGTTGGCTTTGTCGAGCTTGCTGCCAGCAGCTTCGCCGGCAACAACGTAGCTGGTTTTCTTGCTGACGGACCCGCTGACTTTGGCGCCCAGTGCTTCCAGCGCTGCTTTGGCGTCGTCGCGGGCGTATTGGGTCAGCGTGCCGGTGAGCACCACCGTGATGCCGTGCAGTGGCAGGTCTTGGGCGTTTTGCGGGGCGACGTCGTCCCAGTGCACACCCAGCGCTATGAGCTGAGCAATCATGTCGCGCTGCGGTGTTTGGGCAAAAAACGTGTGCGCGCTCAGTGCGACAACAGGCCCCACGTCCGGCACTTGTGCCAGATCTTCGGTGCTGGCGCTCATGATGGCATCTAGGTTGCCAAAGTGCTTGACCAGCGCCTTGGCGGTGGCTTCGCCCACGTGGCGTATGCCCAATCCAAACAAAAAACGCGGCAGCTGTGCGGCCTTTGAGGCGTTGAGTGCATCCACCAAATTCTGGGCCGATTTGTCCGCCATACGAGGCAAGTTGGCCAGTGTTGCCGCGTCTAATCGGTACAAGTCGGCCAAGTTGTGCACCAAACCTGCGTCTACCAATTGCTCCACAAGCTTGTCGCCCAAGCCATCGATGTCCATGGCTTTGCGAGATGCAAAGTGGGCAATGGCTTCTTTGCGCTGTGCGGCACAGACCAGCCCGCCTGAACACCTGTAGTCGGCCTCGTCGTCTAAGCGTATGGCCTCGCTGGCGCACACGGGGCAGCTGCGCGGCATGGTGAATTGCAGCGGCGTGCCTTGGCGTTTGTCCAGCACCACGCTGACGACCTCGGGTATGACGTCGCCTGCACGGCGCACCACCACCGTGTCGCCCACGCGCACGTCTTTGCGTCGGGCTTCATCTTCGTTGTGCAGCGTGGCATTGGTGACGGTCACGCCACCCACAAACACGGGCGCGAGTTTGGCCACCGGTGTGAGCTTGCCGGTGCGCCCCACTTGTACCTCTATGGCCTCGACGGTGGTGAGTTGCTCTTGCGCCCCCAACTTGTGCGCTACGGCCCAGCGGGGT
>JANREF010000104.1 GCA_030726195.1 Burkholderiaceae bacterium
GTGGGGGACTGAGACGTGGGGGACTGAGACGTGGGGGACTGAGACGTGGGGGACTGAGACGTGGGGGACTTGGGCATAAATAAATCAGTTGATCAGTACGAGCGATTAGACCAAATCGGCCAAACGCTTGGCCACGGCGCGGGATTGAGCGTCGTCTGCACACTCCACCATCACGCGCAACAAAGGCTCGGTGCCGCTTGGGCGAATCAGCACGCGGCCTTGGTCGCCCAGCTCGGCCTGCGCCGCAGCAACGCCTTCTTGCAAGGCCACATTGCTTTGCCAGCCTTGCTGGTTGGGTTTGAGCTTCACGTTGAGCAGCGTTTGCGGGAACAAGGTGACGTCGGCCAACATGGCTGCAATGGTGGTGCCTGCGCGCACTGCGGCTTGCAACACTTGCAGTGCACTGACCAAGCCATCGCCTGTGGTGTGTTTGTCCAAAGCCAACAAGTGGCCTGAGCCTTCACCGCCCAGCAACCAGCCGCGCTGCTCCAGCTGCTCGAGCACATACCGGTCGCCCACTTTGGCCCTGACCATCTCTATGCCCAGACGCTTAAAGGCCAACTCGACGGCCATGTTGGTCATGAGCGTGCCCACCACACCAGGCACCGCCTGGCCCAGCGCCCTGCGATCCAAAGCCAGCAAATACAGCAGCTCATCACCGTTGTACAAACGCCCTGCCGCATCGACGACTTGCAAGCGATCGGCATCACCGTCCAACGCAATGCCTACATCTGCCCGGTGCTCTCGCACCGCTTCCACCAAGGCTTGAGGGTGGGTTGCACCCACGCCTTTGTTGATGTTCAAGCCATCGGGCGCGCAACCAATGGCCACCACATCTGCACCAAGCTCATGAAACACTTTGGGCGCAATGTGATAGGCCGCACCATGGGCACCGTCTACCACAATTTTCAACCCCTTCAAGCTCAAGGACTTGTCGAAAGTGCTTTTACAAAATTCAATGTAGCGCCCAGCAGCGTCGTCCAAGCGCTTACTTTTGCCTAAATCGGCGGATGCAGCCCACTGCGGCTCTTCTTGGAGCGCGGCTTCAACCGCGTGCTCCCACGCATCAGGCAGTTTGGCACCCAGGGCGCTGAAGAACTTGATACCGTTGTCTTCAAACGGGTTGTGGCTGGCGCTGATAACAACACCCAAATTGGCACGCTGCGCCACCGTCAAATACGCCACAGCCGGCGTAGGAATAGGACCCAACAGCACCACATCCACACCGGCAGAGTTGAAGCCAGACTCCATGGCGCTCTCGAGCATGTAACCAGAGATGCGCGTGTCTTTTCCAATGAGGACTTTGGGCTTGGCCGCGCCCTCGCCTTGCTCACGCTTGAGCACGCGGCCCACAGCGTGGGCCAAGCGCATCACAAAGTCGGGCGTGATGGGGGACTGTCCAACCCGGCCGCGAATGCCATCGGTTCCAAAATATGTGCGACTCATGGGTTGTGATGTGGTGTGTGGAGTGATGATGTGGGCGCTGCGTCCAAGCTGTGCAAGTACGCGCGGCAATGGCCAATTATCGCCGAGTTATTTGTCATTATTAGCACCATCATTTGCATAATGACCAGCATTGGCGGCGCAGGCCTGATACACCGCAACGGCGTCTTTGGTTGGCGCAACATCGTGCACACGCAACACCCGCGCGCCATGCTGCAAGGCCAAGGTCGCGGCGGCCACACTGGCAAAAACGCGGGCATCAACCGCCCGCCCAGTCACTGCACCCAACGACGACTTGCGTGACCAGCCTGCCAGCACCGGTAAGCCGAGGCGCTGCAAGTCCACTTGGCCACTGAGCAATGAAAAGTTCTGTTCCACGGTTTTGCCAAAGCCGATGCCCGGGTCCAGCACCACGCGCGCCGTGGCTACGCCACGCGCAGCCAAGGCCTGTACGCGCTGTGCCAAAAACGCCACAACCGCGGGCACGGCGTCGCCTTGCATGGGGCTGATCTGCATGGTGGCTGGCTCACCGTTCATGTGCATGAGACACACGCCGCAGCTCGCATGGGCCGCGACGACTTGATCACCGCTAACATCGTCTGCGCCAGTCCAGCGCAAGGCCCACACGTCGTTGATGATGTCGACACCCATGTCCAGCGCACGCTGCATCACGCCAGGCTTGTAGGTGTCTACGGAGATGGGCACGCCCCAGGTCAGCACCTCGCGCAACACCGGTTCCAGCCGGTCCCACTCTTGCTCCAGCGGCACGGGCTTGGCGCCCGGGCGAGTGGATTCCGCACCAATGTCCAATATGTCCGCCCCCTCGTTGAGCGCAACGTGCGCGCGCTGCAAGGCAGCGCTGTGCGAGGCCGCACTGTCCGAAAACGAGTCGGGCGTGGCATTGACAATACCCATGACCTTGGGCTGGTCTAGGTTGATAGCGTGGCGGGTCGTTGTCCAAACAATAGTCATGACAGGTTCAAGCTTTGGGTGGCATAGTGGCCGGGGTTGGCGCGTGGCAATACGCAGGCGACTTTGCATCAATCGCGCGCAGGCCAAGTCAAACGAAAACCGGGGCAAAAGCCCCGGTATTTCAATCAGCGCCTGCTCAGCAACCGCTGTAGCGCTACTGTGCCCACGCCGTTAGGCTGCGCTCGGTGAAGGATCTGCTGGTGGCTTGGCGGACGCCACGTCTGCAGACGCATCGGTTGCGACTGCCGCGTTACCACCGCCGGGGCCACCCCCTGCGTCAGGGCTGGGTGCTGACCAGTCTTTAGGTGGACGTGGTGGCTTGCCAGCCATGATGTCGGCGATTTGGTCGGCATCAATGGTTTCCCACTCCAACAGCGCAGACGCCATGGCGTGCATTTGGTCGCTGTGCTTCTCAATGAGATCGCGGGCCAAACGGTATTGCTCGTCGATGATGCGTCGCACCTCGGCATCCACCTTTTGCATGGTTTGCTCACTGATGGACGTGGTCTTTGTCACCGAGCGGCCCAAAAATACCTCGCCCTCGTTTTCGGCATAGACCATTGGGCCCAAGGCATCCGTCATACCGTAGCGCATCACCATGTCGCGCGCAATTTGCGTGGCGCGCTCAAAGTCGTTGCTGGCACCCGTGGTCATTTGGTCCATGAACACTTCTTCCGCAATACGGCCACCAAACAGCATGCTGATTTGGTTGAGCATGTAATCGCGGTCGTAGCTGTAGCGGTCTGCCTCGGGCAAGCTCATGGTCACACCCAGCGCACGTCCGCGCGGAATGATGGTGACCTTGTGCACGGGGTCACATTTGGGCAACAAGTGGCCAATGAGTGCGTGGCCAGACTCGTGGTAAGCCGTGTTCTTACGCTCGGCCTCGGGCATGACCATGCTCTTGCGCTCAGGGCCCATGAAGATTTTGTCTTTGGCGCGCTCAAAGTCTTGCATCTCAACCGTGCGCGCGCTGCGACGCGCGGCCATCAATGCCGCCTCATTACACAGGTTGGCCAAATCAGCGCCAGACATACCGGGCGTGCCACGCGCAATGACGGAAGCATTCACGTCGGTGCCCAGCGGCACTTTGCGCATGTGCACATTGAGAATTTGCTCGCGGCCACGAATATCGGGCAGCGTGACGTACACCTGGCGGTCGAAACGCCCCGGGCGCAGCAAAGCCGCGTCCAAAATGTCGGGACGGTTGGTTGCTGCCACCACGATCACGCCAAGGTTGGTTTCGAAACCGTCCATCTCGACCAGCATTTGGTTGAGTGTTTGCTCGCGCTCGTCGTTACCACCGCCCAAGCCTGCGCCACGTTGGCGACCAACGGCGTCGATTTCATCGATAAAAATAATGCACGGCGCATTTTTCTTGGCGTTCTCGAACATGTCGCGAACACGGGCCGCGCCCACACCCACAAACATTTCGACGAAGTCGGAGCCGGAGATGCTGAAAAACGGTACCTTGGCCTCGCCAGCAATACTCTTGGCCAGCAAGGTTTTACCGGTGCCTGGCGGGCCGACCAGCAACAAGCCGCGCGGAATGCGTCCGCCCAGCTTTTGGAAACGCTGCGGATCCTTGAGGAAGTCCACAACTTCTTTCACTTCTTCTTTGGCCTCGTCACAACCAGCCACGTCGGCAAACGTCACGACGTTGTTGTTTTCGTCCAGCATGCGGGCCTTGCTCTTGCCAAAGCTGAATGCGCCGCCCTTGCCGCCGCCTTGCATCTGACGCATGAAGTAAATCCACACACCGATCAACAGCAACATGGGGCCCCAACTGACCAACAAGGTCATGAGGAAGGAGCTTTCTTCGCGGGGCTTGACGTCGAACTGCACGTTGTTGGCCAGCAAGTCGCCCACCAAACCGCGGTCGAGGTAAGTAGCTGTCACGCGCAGGCGGCGTTCATCGGTGGTCACCGCCAAAATCTCGGTGCCGTTGCCACCTTCAGAAATGGTGGCGCTCTTGATGCGTCCAGACTGAACTTCGTTGATGAACTCAGAATAGCCCACGGTACCAGCACCACTGGCGCTGCGCCCTTCGAACTGTTTGAACACGGTGAACAGCACCATGGCGATCACCATCCAAACAGCGACTTTTGAAAACCATTGATTATTCAAGTAAGGCTCCGGGAGAAAAAGCTAACAACAAACCCATCAGGGGCTCAGAACTACATGGGGCCATTCTAGAGCTTTCAAGAGCCAAGGCCTTGATCTAGCGCATGGCTGTCAACACAGCGCGTGTGGATTTAGCGCACCAAACACCTACTCAGGCTCTGGCGCGAGCCTCAGGCGGCCATCAAGGCGATTTCAAACCCCGGCCCAGCAAAAACGTCTCAGACGACTTGATTCGCGAGCTTTTGGGCTTGATGGGCTTGACCGTCACGAAATGCGCCCTAAACAGGTCTACCAATTGGCTGTAACCACTGCCATGGAACAACTTCACAATCAGCGTGCCGTTGGGCTTGAGGTGTGAGACCGCAAACTCCAAGGCCAGCTCGATCAAATGGGTGATACGCGCAGCGTCCGACGACTCAATGCCCGTCAGGTTGGGCGCCATGTCCGAAACCACCACGTCGACCAGCCGCCCGGGCTGCACCTCATCGAGTTTGGCCTTGAGCTCCTCTAGAACACCGTCTTCGCGAAAGTCGCCTTGAATGAAGTGCACGCTGTCGATGGGCTCCATGTCCAACAGGTCCAAGGCCACGATATGCCCATCCAACTGGCCCGTAGCCGCGCCGTCTGGCGACATGCGTCGGCGCAAGTACTGGCTCCAAGCGCCGGGGGTGCTACCCAAGTCCACCACAAAGTCACCGGGGCGAATGACCTTGAAGGTTTCGTCTATTTCCTTGAGCTTGTAGGCGGCACGTGCGCGGTAGCCCTCGCGCTGGGCCAGCTTGACGTAGGGGTCGTTGGCGTGCTGATTCAGCCACGCCTTGTTGATTTTTTTACTTTTTGATTTGACTTTCATACCCGTAGCCTGTTGTTCGCACGCCAAACATGGGCTGCGATAGTCGATAATTGTCCCATGTCTCAAATACAACTCACCCCCGTACAGCGCAAAGCCCATCGCGCCGATGCCCACCACCTCGATGCAGTGGTTCATATTGGCAATGATGGCCTAAGCCCAGCGGTTGTCAAAGAAATCGATGCCGCACTCACGGCGCACGGTCTCATTAAAGTGCGAGCCATGAACGACGAGCGCACCACACGCGAAGAGTGGCTGGCCACACTGGCCGATCAGCTCCATGCCGCGCCCATTCAACACATTGGCAAGCTCTTGGTGCTGTGGCGCCCCATCCCTGAAAAAGTGCGCGAAGTCAACGACGACCGCCTGCCAGGCCCACGCACCGTGAAAGTCTTGAAATACAGCACACGCGGCGGCCAGCGCCCAGAGGTGAAGCAGATGCGCGTGCTGGGCAACGAGCGCCTGACTGCTGGCGGCAAAATCAAACGCGCCAAGCCCAAAGCCAAAAGCATCAAGCGCGCGCCGGGCATTTGAGGTGTGGGCCAACGCCCAAACTGTATTGGCGCATACTGTTTATGCGCTTGAAACCGAGGCACTTGTGCCCAATTAAGCCAGGTGCGCTGCACGGGCACAACGTGTAGACGTGTGAAGCAATTCATACGTTTCAACGTGTACAGCCTGCACTCAGCGCCCTAGCCGCCACCTGTTCGGCGCTTCGCGGCTCAACGCTACGAGGCGCCTTTTTTATTGCGAAACCAACACCATGACCACAGACAACCCACTGCTACACCTCAATGCACAGGGCCTTGTGCAGTTTGACCGCATCCAAGCCCAGCATGTGCAACCCGGCATCACCGAGCTGTTGGTACAAGCCCAATCCGCGCTGGACACCGTGGTCGCCCCCTCGTTCAAGCCCAGCTGGCAAGCACTGGCAGCCACGCTGGATGTCGCCACCGAGCGTCTGGGCATGGCATGGGGTGCAGTGAGCCACCTGAAAAACGTCATGGAAACGCCAGAGCTGCGCGCGGCTTACAACACCATGCTGCCCGCCGTGACGGAGTTTTGGACGCAACTGGGTGCCAACGAGCACCTGTACCAGCAATACAAATCACTGGATGCCTCGGCGCTCAACCCAGAGCAACAGCAAGCACTGCGCAACACACTGCGCAGCTTCGCCCTGGGTGGTGCAGACCTGCGCGGCGAACCAAAAATACGATTCGCGCAGATTCAAGAGCGCATGGCCGAATTGGGACAACTGTTTGGCGAACACGCCCTAGACGCCACCGAGGCCTTCAGCCTTGTGGCCAGCACCGCCCAGCTGGACGGCCTACCCGCCGACGTGCTTACTGCCACCGCACATGCGGCCCAGCAAGCCGGACATGCACAAGGTCAGCACTTGCTCAGCCTCAAAATGCCCGTGTATTTGCCGGTGATGCAATACGTCAAAGACGCAGGCATACGCGAGACGCTGTACAAAGCCCACACCACGCGCGCCAGCGACCAAGCCGATGTCGCGAGCAAGCCCGAACTGGTCACACTCGACAACACGCCCATCATGCAAGAGCTGGTCGCTCTTCGCCAAGAAGAGGCCAGCTTGCTGGGCTTTGCCAACTACGCCGAGTTGTCGGTGTTCACCAAAATGGCCAGCAACGCCGATGAAGTTCTGCGTTTTTTGCGCGACTTGGCGCACAAAGCCAAACCCCACGGTTTGCAAGACCTCGCCGACTTGCGCAGCTTTGCCGCTGAGCACCTAGGCATCCACGACCCACAGCCGTGGGATTGGACCTTCATCGGTGAGCGCTTGAAAGAGCAACGCTATGCCTTTAGCGAGTCCGAGGTCAAACAATACCTACCCGCCAACAAAGTGCTGGACGGTTTGTTCAAAGTGGTTCAAGGCTTGTTTGGCGTGCGCATCGTGCCAGACCAAGCACCCGTGTGGAGCCCATCGGTGCAGTTTTTCAAGATCGAGCGAGACGTGAACGGCCAAGCGCAGCTGCTGGGCCAGTTTTACCTAGACACCCCTGCACGCGACGGCAAGCGCGGCGGTGCCTGGATGGACGACGTGCGTGCGCGCTGGTTGCGCCCCGACACCGCGCAACTGCAAACACCCATTGCCCACATGGTGTGCAACTTCAGCGACGGTGTAAACGGCAAGCCCGCGCTGCTCACACACGACGACGCCATCACCTTGTTCCATGAGTTTGGCCACGGCCTACACCACATGCTCACGCAAGTGAACGAGCACGATGTATCCGGTATCAGTGGCGTGGAATGGGACGCTGTCGAGCTGCCCAGCCAATTCATGGAGAACTTCTGCTGGGAGTGGGACGTGTTGCGCGACATGACCGCCCACGCAGACGCTGGCCAGCCTATGCCACGAGCATTGTTCGACAAAATGCTGGCAGCCAAAAACT
>JANREF010000105.1 GCA_030726195.1 Burkholderiaceae bacterium
CTTCAACAGACACCAGATCAAGTCTGGTGTGACGACCAAGGCGCCGATCCCCGAGTAAGTCTGGTGTGACAGCCCATGCATGCCGATTCCGGGCAAGGCTGGTGTGGCAGCCGCTGCATGTCGACCCCCGGGCAAGGCTGGTGTGACTGGGGTGCTAACCGCGGTGTGGGGCGCGCTAGGCGAGTAGGTAGGCGAGTTCGGCTTCGGTGAAGCCTGCGTCGATGCGTGCGGCGTTGTTGAAGGGGGGCTTGAGTTTGGGGGCAGCGTAGGTGTCTACGAGTTGGCCGTAGTAGGCCACGGGGTCTAGTTTGTGTATGTGGCACAGGTGCTTGTACCAGTGATTGCCGATGGCGACGTGGCCTATTTCGTCGCGCAGGATGATGTCTAGCAATGCCACGGTTTCTAGGGCGTCGGGTGTGGCGACTTTACGCAGTTTGTCTTGTATGAGCGGCGTGGCGTCTAGGCCGCGGGCTTCCAGGGTGCGGGGCACCAAGGCCATGCGTGCGGTGATGTCTGCAGCGGTTTTTTCGCACATGGCCCACAGGCCGTCGTGGGCCTCAAAGTCGCCGTAGGTCCATGGCGCGCTGGGCTGCATGTTGTGCAGGTGTTGCGCGAGCATGTCGAAGTGGGTGGACTCTTCGTAGGCCACGCGCAGCCAGTCCATGTAAAACGCCGTTGGCATGTTGGGGTAACGCCAGACCGCATCCAGCGCTAGGTTGATGGCGTTGAATTCGATGTGGCAAATGGCGTGCAGCAAGGCGGCCCGGCCTTGCAAGGTGTGCACCGACCGGGTGGGCACTTGGCCGGGGTGCACCAACACGGGTTTGTCGGGCCGCCCGGGTAGGGCCTCGTTGGGGGTGAGTACGGCGCTGGTTGTCGCCTGCGTCCATTCAAAGCTTTGGGCGCATTGCCATAATGAAGCCAGCGCGCTTACTTTTTCGTGGGGCTGGCGCAGTTGCAAGGCTTGTAAGGCCAGCTCGCGAGGGTTGTGACTGGGCTGCATAGCGGAAATTGTAGGTGCAGTCGGTTTTTTATTTCAGATACAGGACACCACCATGGCCATATACCAACTCGATGACGACGTACCCGTAATTGACAGCAGCGCCTGGGTGGCGTCTGACGCGCAGGTGATGGGTGCTGTGACCCTGAAGGCCAATGCGAGCGTGTGGTTTGGCGCGGTGGTGCGCGGCGACACGTCGACCATACACATTGGTGAGAACAGTAATATTCAGGATGCCAGTGTGCTGCACGCCGACGTGGGCATGCCGCTGCATGTTGGCAACAATGTGACCGTGGGTCACCAAGTGATGTTGCACGGTTGCACGGTGGGCGATGGCTCGCTCATTGGTATTGGCGCGGTGGTGCTCAATGGCGCGGTGATTGGCAAACACTGCCTGGTGGGGGCTGGCTCACTGGTGACGGAGGGCAAGGTGTTTCCGGATGGCAGCATGATTTTGGGAAGCCCAGCCAAGGTGGTCAAGCAGCTCACGCCCGAACAAATAGCGGGTTTGCAGGCCAGCGCCCAGCACTATGTGGCCAA
>JANREF010000106.1 GCA_030726195.1 Burkholderiaceae bacterium
GCCACCAAGGCGCGTGATATGCCCACGCCCAAGGCCACGGCGATGAGGATGAGAAAAATCCACTTGAGAGATAAGAACTGACGCATGATGAGGGTGCTCGGTTGCTAAGGTAAATCGGTAATCTAAAAATGCAGTGTTCTAGGTCGTTGGGCAGCTAGGGTATGCATGGGGTTTGAGCCGTATTCAGCTGCGGCCCAACATGCCGTTGTTTGCTGTGCTATTCGTTGCCTGGGCCGTTGGTGGGGTCGCCTGCGCTGGGGTATGGCAAATACCGTCCAGCATGAGGCGTGCATGGTTGTCTATGAATTCGCGGGCATCAATGGCAGGGCCACAAATGGGCTTGTCGGTGCCCATGGCTTGCTGCCACATGGCTAAAAACAGCAGCGGCGAAAACACATTCATACCGGTGGTGTCGAGATCTGTGGTTTTGAATTCCCCGCGGTCTACGCCGCGTTGCAAGATTGCACGCATGTGCAGCATGCCGGGCTCTATGACTTCTTCTTGGTAAAACGCCGCAATCTCTGGGAAGTTGACGGCCTCTTGCAGCAGCAGTTTGCAAATACCCGCAGCGGGGGTGGAGCCTACATCTGTCCACCACTGGTGCATGGAGTGCACCACCAAGTCGCGCGTGCTGCCGTGGTAGTCGCGGGTTTCGTCACGCCAAGTGTTCAAGGGGGCGGCGATGTTGGCCCGCACCACGGCTTTGAACAAATCTTCTTTGGTCTCAAAGTACACAAAGACAGTGCCTTTGGATACGCCTGCACGCTTGGCAATGGCTTGCACGCTTGCGCCCGCAAAGCCTTTGTCGACAAACTCCGCCAAGGCAGCGTCTACGATTTCATTGGGGCGCGCTTCTTTGCGCCGCGTACGTGCGCCAGCACCAGCCGCGTTCAGAGCAGTGGTGCGCGTGGACCCACGGTTCGTGGTGCCGGTATCGGTATCGGTGTTGGGGCGGGGTTGCAGGTATGACATGTAAATTAATGACCAATTGGTCAATAATATACAGTAAACCGCAACCCACTAAATGACAGTTGCGTGGGGGTGTGAATCTGCAACTCAGGTGTGAGTGAGTGGGAGCGTGTGTGGGAACGTCGTGGGGCCGGTGTCAGCGGCTTTGAGGCCTGTTCGCCAGTCCCATACTGCGCATACATCCTGTACATCCACCACCGCGCACGCCCAAGTTCATGCAGCGCGCGGGCTTAAACCGCCTAGAAAAATGCCTGCAGGCCAGTCTGTGCGCGGCCCAAAATGAGAGCGTGCACGTCGTGGGTGCCTTCGTAGGTGTTCACGGTTTCTAGGTTGATCATGTGGCGAATCACGTGGTACTCATCGTGAATGCCGTTGCCGCCGTGCATGTCGCGAGCCATGCGTGCAATGTCCAGCGACTTGCCACAGCTGTTGCGCTTGATCAAGCTGATCATCTCTGGGGCTGCCCTATCCTCGTCCATCAAGCGACCAACGCGCAAGCAGGCATGCAGGCCCAAGGTGATTTCGGTTTGCATGTCGGCCAGTTTTTTCTGGATCAGCTGGTTTTGTGCCA
>JANREF010000107.1 GCA_030726195.1 Burkholderiaceae bacterium
CGCCTGTGCAGTGCAGGGCCAAGGCCATGACGATGGGGTAGGTGGGCTGCAGCTGACTACACAACTCCAGTTGCGCAGCGCTGCCCATATTGAGGTTGCGCATCCACTCCAGCAACGAGCGCCCCATTTGCTCGGACTGCAGGCGCAGCTCAGCGCTCTCACGCGTCATGAGCACCCAGCGGTTGAGCGTGTGCAGCTGTTCTGTGTCGTTGTTGGTCCAAGCCGCCAGCGCTTTGGCCACAAGGGCCATGTCGCCTCGGGCTTGTGACAGATGCAGCTGGTCGCTCAGCCACTCGGCTGTGCCGTGCTCATCGCACACCAAGTCATGCTCCACGGCGGCTTCCAAGACTTCCGAGTAGGAGAAAGCGCCAATGGGCAGCGCAGGCGACGCCAGCCACAGCAAGGGCAACAGCGGGGCTTGCATGTCAGACGGTGTGTGGGCCATGCAGCGCGTGTGTGTGGGGCTGGCCTTCGACGTGACTGTGACTATGGTCATGGTCATGGTCATGGCCGTGAGGCTGCCCATGGTGGTGGCCATGGTCGCCATAGGCGCCGCTTTCAGGCTCGAAAGGCTCTTCTACTGTCACCACGTTCAAGTGCATGGCGCGCAGCATGTCGCCCAGCACGTGGTCAGGCTCAATTTTTAAATGATCTGGACGCAGCTCGATAGGTACGTGGCGATTGCCCAAGTGGTAGGCGGCGCGAATCAAATCGAACGGACTGCCGTGTACCGCACAGGCTGTGACTTTCAGCACCTGTTGGCTCGCGGCTTGCACGGCTATGAGCGTGCCGTCCTCACCCACGAGCACATCGCCGCCGCGCACTGTCGTACCCCGCGGCAAGAAAACGCCAATGTGCACTTGCGTTGATGTGCGTGCATCGAACCGGCTTTTTTGGCGAACGTCCCAGTCCAGCGAGACGGTGGGCGCGCGGCGCAGCAGCGCAGTTGATAAGCCGTGGCCCTGCGTCAACAGTTTTGAACAAATAAGCATCTAAAAAGCATCACAAAACATCAGGAAAGCATTGCGGGATCATCTGCAGCGCATCAGAACAGAAAGTAGCGCTGCGTCATAGGCAACGAGTGCGCAGGCTCGCATACCAGCAGCTGGCCATCTGCGCGCACGGCATACGTTTGGGCATCGACGTCCATGTGAGGGGTGTAGCCGTTGTGAATCATGTGGTGTTTGCGTATGCCGCGTATGTTGGCCACGGCGTCTAGTTGTTTGTTGAGGCCGTAGCGCTGACCAACGCCCGCTTGCATGGCGGCTTGTGACAAAAAACTGATGGAACCTTTCGCGACCGCGCCGCCAAAGCTGCCGAACATGGGGCGGTAGTGCACGGGTTGTGGTGTTGGGATGGAGGCGTTGGGGTCACCCATGGCCGCTAGTGCGATAAAGCCACCTTTCATGATGGTGGACGGCTTGACGCCAAAAAACGCGGGCCTCCAAATCACAATATCGGCCCACTTGCCCACCTCCAAGCTTCCAACGGTATGGCTGATACCGTGCGCAATGGCCGGGTTAATGG
>JANREF010000108.1:0-2977 GCA_030726195.1 Burkholderiaceae bacterium
GGGCTGGGTGGTGGGTTCGGTGGTGGGCTGGGTGATGCGCTCGGGATTGCAACTGGATGGCTGGGCCCAAGGCCAAAAGGGCGGCGCGCACCACAACCAACACACATCACGCGCCAACTGGTGGGTGTGCGCCCAGGGCGCAGTCCACAGCGGGGGCCTAGTCACTGCCCGGCTGCTGGTGTGCCACCACTGGCGCGGCCACGGTTGGCATGGGTACGGCGGGCGCGTGCGCTTGCACGTGCACCAAGGCCATGCACAAGTCGGCCCATGTTTTGCCCTTTTCAGTGGGTGTGCGCAGCATGGCTGCAAGCGGGTAGGTGACCACGACGGGGGTGGTCTGCGTTGTTGCTTGCGTTGTTGCTTGCGTTGTGGCCGGCATGGTGCTGTGCGCGTGACCCGCAGCGTATTGGTGCAGTTGCGTGCGCCACTGGCCTAGGGCTTTGAATTGCTGCGCCGACTCGGGCAACAAGGCTTGCGCAACGGGCTGGCCCATGGCCACCACCATGTGAGGTTGCAGCAGCTCAATTTGGCGCTTCACATAGGCCACGCACTGCTGCGCATCGGAGGCAGTGCCGGCAACACCGGGCAAGGCGCGGCATTTGCTCACGCTGGTGACGTAGACCTGCTCTGGCGTGAGCTTCATGGCGCGCCACATGGCTTGCAGCAAATCCCACTCTTCGCCGTTGACGGGCTGCTCGCCTTGGTCGGCCGCGCTGAGCGACTCCACCACAAACAACCATGTGGCCTGCGGGTTGCCCCAGCCTGTCATGCGCGCCGTCGCGCCTTCGCATAGGCCGCAGGATGTACAGGCGGCAATGGCGCTGGGCAAGTCGGCCCAGCTGGTGTTGGACACGTCCACCGGTGCACGCACCACGGCGGGCGACGCGGGCTGGGGTGCGGTGCTGGGGGCGGCCGTGGATGGCTTGGCCCGCTCAACCCTGGGTGCAGCGCTGTGCTGGGGCGCACTGCGGGATTCGGGTGCACTGCGTGATGCTGCAACTGGTGGCTCAGGCGCATCAGGTAGCGGGTGAGGTGCTTGGTGAGGTGCTTGGTGAGGTGGCTGTACCGACGACGCAGGTGTGGGTACTGGCGCTGGGTGTGGTGCTTGCGCAGGCTCGGCCTGTGGCGATGCGGGCCAGAACCATTGGATGCCCATGGCCTTGAGTATGGCGCGCGCGCGTCGGTCTAAGCCTAGGCTGTCTTGCAACACAGGTGTGGTCGGGCCTTGGGCCGCGACGTCGGTTGACGCCAGGGCAGCGTCATGCGACGGCTGGCCTTGATGGGGGTCTGTGTGAGCGTCTGAGTTGGACATGGCCTTGCTATTTTGGCATGCGCCAATCGGCCAGCGGCAAGCGCATCACTTGTGCGTCTTCACGTGCTTGGTTGTTGAGGGGGTAGTAGCGTTTGCGCACGCCAATGTCTTCAAACTGTAGGGCGCGGTACAGGGCTTTTGCACCTTCATTGCTTTGCCGCACTTCCAGCCACAGCGTTTGTGCGCCCCTGCCTTGCGCCCACACGGCGAGGGCTTGCAGCATGACGGTGGCCCAGCCTTGACGCCGGTATTGGGGGGCCACGGTGATGTTGAGCAGGTGCGCTTCGTCCACACCCATCATGGCCACAAAGTAGCCCACAACCACCTCGCCAGTGGCCGTGTGCCATGTGGCCAACTCACCCGGCAGCGGCTCGGATACCAACAGCTGCGCATGGTTGTGGTGCAGCACGGCATCTTGCAAGTTGTTGCGCGTCCAAGGGTGTGTGTAGGCGGCTTTTTCGAGCTCGGCAATCACGGGCACGTGCGCCGCGGTCATGGGGATGAAGCTGACACGGCGCTCCTGCGCCACGGCGCATGCGGCATTGGTGCGAGGCGACGCAGACTGCACGGCAGCTGCATGAGAAGACGCAGACTGCACAGCAGCTGCGGGGGTGCGTGGTTTACTGGTCACTGGCCTGTGAGGCTTGTGCCGCTTGTAAAGCCTTCAGCGCCATGCGCTCGGCGGTGGTTTGCGCCACTTTGTCGCGCACGTACAGCGGGCGGGCCAAGGCTGCAGGCACAGCGCCACCGGCGGCACACACTGCAGGCACCAAGGCCAGCAAGGCAGTGGCCGTGGGCATGGCAGCGCACCATGGCACCGCGGTTGGCGCTGCACCCAAGGCGTCGCCATACACGGCCAAAGCGTTGCCCGCAAAGGTTGTGGCCTGCGCATGGACAGACCACACCTGATCGGGCTTGCACAAGGCGGGGGCCATGATCTCGGTGGGCAGAGTGTCGCTGCCATCGGGTGCGTTGAATTGGTACGCGGCGGTGTACACCTCGTTCATGCGCGCATCCATGCACGCTGCAATCAATAGGGGCGCTTGCGCGTTGGTGGCGGTGCGCGCCGCCTGTGCGCAAGCCATCAGGGTGTTGATGGGCACAACAGGCATACCACCCACACGCGCAGACACAGCCAAACCCTGCGCCACCGCACACGCAGCGCGCAAGCCCGTGAACGCGCCGGGGCCTTGGCCAAACGCCACGGCATCCAAGTCGCCCACTGTCAAATCAGCCTGCGCCAGCAACTCGGCAATGCGCGCGAGCATGGTGGCCGAAGCCGCCGCGCCGCCCTCCCCATCAAACGCATACACGCGCCCCGCGCGCTGCACCGCCAGCGACAAGCGGTCGGTGCTGGAATCGATGGCCAATAAGTTGTCTAATTTCATGGGGGTGGTGTGATGGGCTCGGTCGGTAAATGCGGGCGTGGCCTGTGATTGTCACGCTGATCGCGCTGGGCGTGAAAAACCTACTGCCTTCAATGTGTGCGCCGCAACTCGTAGCTTGAAGCGCTTGGTTCAACGCCGCTCGTTCTCAGCGCGGGATCCCGTGATTTTCCATCAATTTCCCTGGGCGGCCAACGGTGTGCAACATCGCGCCCAAGAAAGCGCAAAATATTGCTTTACGCGCCCCAACCGGTTAGGCCAACAATCACCATGCCTCGCA
>JANREF010000108.1:2987-7689 GCA_030726195.1 Burkholderiaceae bacterium
ACTTACCGCTGCACCCGTCATTCATTGCTGCCTTGCTGGCCTGCGCACTGAGTGCGGGTTGTGCGACGGCTGCGCGGCTGCCCAAAGCGTTTGAGGCGCGCCTGAGCAAGGTGGGTGTGCCGCTGGATGCGGTGTCGGTGGTGGTGGCGCCGGTGCAAGCGGGCGCGCCTGCCTTGTTGCGCGTGAACGCACAGCAGCCGCGCAACCCCGCGTCTGTGGCCAAGCTGGTGACCACTGCTGCGGCCTTGGATACCTTGGGGCCTGACTTTGTGTGGCACACCAATTTTTACGGCACAGGTCCGGTGCAATCTGGCTTGCTGCTGGGCGACATGGTGATACGCGGCGGCGGCGACCCCAAGTTTGTGGTGGAGCGCATCACCGAGGCCATGCAAGCGCTGCGCGAACAGGGTTTGAAAAACATCATGGGTGACTTGGTGTTGGACAACAGCGCCTTTGCAGTGCCAACGACCGATGCCGGTAGTTTTGACGGTGAGGCGCTGCGGCCCTACAACGTGCAGCCCGATGCACTGTTGGTGAATTTCAAATCGGTCGTTTTGAAGTTTGACCCCAAGGCCAAACCTGGCAAGGCTACGGTCACCGTAGAGCCACCCATGGCGGGCTTGGATGTGCCCAGCACCGTGCGCTTGCGCAATGGCCGCTGCGGCGACTGGCGCAGCAAACTGGGTGCCAAGCTGGAGCACGCCAGCATGTACGCGTTTACGGGCAGCTTTCCAAAGGCCTGTGGCAAGCAAGAGTGGCCAGTGGCTTATGTGGCCCCTGAGCAATACGCGGGCAAGGCCTTGCTGGGTATTTGGCAGTCCTTGGGCGGCACCTTGAGCGGGCGCGTGCGCATGGGCGTGACGCCGCCCAACGCCACGCTGCTGCTGTCTGCACCGTCGCTGCCACTGCGCGACATCATTGCGGACGTGAACAAATTCAGCAACAACGTGATGGCGCAACAAGTGTTTTTGACATTGGGCCTGCCCAGCGTGTCATCGCCTGAGGCTGTGGCGGTTGCGGATGCGCCGACAACGTCCGGCATCAATACAAGCTCGGCCCCCACAAGTGAAGCAGGTGCTACACGCGCTGCACCTGCTGCACCTGCTGCAGGCAAACTTGCCACGGCATTTGAGGCCATGATGCCGTCGGCCCATGCGGCCACATCACCCCCCTTACCGACGTCGCAAGCGCGCGAGTTGCAGCCGGCTACGTTTGAGTCTGCGCGCAGCCATGTGCAGCAATGGTGGTTGCGCAGCGTGGGCACGGCAGTCGATATGCCGGTGACGGACAACGGCTCGGGCCTGTCGCGTGACGGGCGGGTCACCGCTGACGCGTTGCTGGCCTTGCTGCGCCACGAAGCGGGCAAGCCCAACTTTGAAGACTTTTACAACTCGCTGAGCATTGCAGGCGTAGACGGCACGGTATCGCGCATGGGGCGCGACGGCTCCACGCCTTTTGCTGTGGGCAATGCACGGTTGAAAACCGGCACGCTCAAAGACGTGACCGCGATTGCAGGCTACGTGACGGGCAAGAGCGGGCAGCAATACGTGGTGGCCGCACTGGTCAACCACGACGACGCACCCAAGGCGCGCAGCGCGCTGTACCAACTGGTGGAGTGGGCGGCCAACCAATAAGGCATGGCGCGTGGGCTGAAGGGCTGATTGGTTGTCGTTGAAGGTGGTTGGCGGCGGTTGACCGTGGTTGCTTAGGCCGTTCACAGCCAGGCGATCAAGGGTTCAATCGGTAAAGGGTTAAATAGGTAAAGGGTTGAAGCGGTGAAGCGGTGAAGCGATTCAACCGTCACCCCATCCAAGCATGCACCATCAACCCACCGCACTCACACAAGGCCAACAAGCGCGCAATACACGCTAGGCGCTGGCGCGCTGCAGCCGGTCGCGCACGCCGTCCCATTCGCTGGCGTGTGGGCCGCCGCAGGGCGGTGCTTGCACCCACATGCGTGTTGCACCGGTGTCATCCAATTCGCGCATGTGTGCAAACAACTCGTGCGCGCAGGCCGCGGGCGAGTTGGCCATGAGGCGCTGGCGCGCAGCTGCGTTGCCACAGGCTTGCAACACGGCTTGGCTGGCATACACGGCATCGTCTGGCGCTATGTCGCCATGGGCTGCGGCTTGCAGCAGTGCTTGCTCTGAGGCCACCAGCACACGCGCTGTAGGCGCGTAATGCGAGGCCAAGGAGCCCGACACTTGGGGCGAGTGGGCATGGGGCAGCGCCAAGCTTGTGCCCAGCACGTGCGCCAACTGGGCATGGCTCAATGCGCCGGGGCGCAACAAGGTGGGCTGACCTTGGCTCAAGTCCACGATGGCCGACTCTATGCCCACATCGCACGGGCCGCCGTCGACCACCAACAACTGCAACGGCGCGCCACCGATGCGCACGTGCTCAAACTCGCTTTGCACGTGCGCCGCCGTGGTGGGGCTCACGCGTCCAAAGCGATTGGCACTGGGCGCGGCCACGCCCAGCACGCCTTTGGCGGCTGCAGCACGCAACACTTGCTGCGCCACGGGATGCGCAGGGCAGCGTATGCCTATGGTGGGCTGACCACCGGCTGCGGCCTCGCACACACCGGGCAAGCGCTGCAATATCAAGGTCAACGGGCCGGGCCAAAACGCATCGATCAATAGCCACGCCGCCTGCGGCACCTCCACACACAGTTGACCCAGCAACTGTTGCCACGCTTGACGGTTGTTGCATGGGGCTACGTGCACGATGAGGGGGTGATTGGCTGGGCGGCCTTTGGCGGCAAAGATGTTGGCCACGGCTTGCGCGTTGGCGGCGTCGGCGGCCAAGCCGTAGACGGTTTCTGTGGGCAGGCCTAAGAGCTGGCCTTGTGCCAAGGCACTGGCGGCCACTTCACTGGCTTGCGGGTCTAGCGCACTGATGCAAACCGACATGCTCAGTGCCACAAACCCAGTATGGCCTGCACCTGCTCGGCGGTGTCACGCGCCTGTGCGATGGTGGGCGCGGTGATGGTGATGTGGCCCATCTTGCGGCCCTTGCGCGCTTCTAGCTTGCCGTACAAATGCAAGCCAATACCGGGCAAGGCCAATACGTCGTCCCAAGCGGGCGTGCGCAATTCACCGGTGTTGCTCCACACGTCGCCCAGCAAGTTGAGCATCACGCTGGCGCTGTGCAAACGCGGCTGTACCAACGGCAGCGCAGTCATGGTGCGCACTTGCAATTCGAACTGCGACACGTCGCAAGCTTGCATGCTGTAGTGACCGCTGTTGTGGGGGCGCGGTGCCATCTCATTGACCACCAGGTCCAAACCCTTGGGGGTTTGCACCACAAAAAACTCCACGCACAACACACCCACGTAGGCCAAATCGTTGGCAATGGCTTGCGCGGCTTGCACGGCGCGCTGGCCCAGTGCATGGTCTATGTTGCCTTCAAACACTTCGGTGCGCGCCAGTATGCCGTCGACGTGTGTGTTGAGCTGTACCGGCAGGTTGACGCAGGTGCCGTCGTGGCCGCGTGCCACGATGACCGATATTTCGGCTTGCAAATCCAAGCGTTTTTCCAGGACACACGGCACGCGGTGCAGCTCTGCCCAAGCGGCGGCCAAGGCTGCGGCATTCGCCACGCTGACTTGGCCTTTGCCGTCGTAGCCCATGCGCGCGGTTTTCAAAATGGCTGGGAACAAGGCTTCACCCTGCGCCGATACGCGGGCCACATCGGCCTCATCCAACAGCACGGCGTGCGGCGCAGGGCCCACGCCACTGCTGGCGGCACTGGCTTCAAAGTGGGCTTTTTCTTGCACACGGTCTTGCGCAATGGCCACAGCAGCGGCGGGGGGTGACACGGGAATGTCTTGCGCCAAGGCCTCTAGGGTGGCCGCTGGTACGTTTTCAAACTCTGTGGTCACGGCATCGCACAACCGCCCCATGCTGGCCAAGGCTTGCGCGTCGTCAAACGCGGCCAACACATGGTGGTGGCTGACCAAACCAGCTGGGCTGTTGGCATCGGGGTCTAGCACCACGGTGCGGTAGCCCATGGCTTGGGCGGCGTGCACAAACATCATGCCCAATTGGCCGCCCCCGAGCACACCCAGCGTGATGGGGCGGCCTTCGATGGCGGCGAATGCGGGCAGTATGGGCTGTGTGGCGTGGGTCATAAGTGGGCGCTTAGGCCTGTTGAGCAGGGGTGGGCAGCTGCATGGCGCGCGCGGCTGCCGTTTGTTCGGCGCGGAACGCGGCCAAGGCCTGCGAGAGTTCTGGACGGTGCAAGGCCAACATGGCCACGGCAAAGAGCGCGGCATTGGCGGCACCGGCTTGGCCAATGGCGAATGTGGCCACGGGCACACCTTTGGGCATTTGCACAATCGAGTGCA
This sequence comes from Burkholderiaceae bacterium, assembly GCA_030726195.1. Classification (GTDB taxonomy): domain Bacteria; phylum Pseudomonadota; class Gammaproteobacteria; order Burkholderiales; family Burkholderiaceae_C; genus RS62. Next base: position 7,336 of record JANREF010000108.1, read on the forward strand.
GCGAGTCCACGCCTTGCAAGTGTTTGCTGGCAACGGGCACGCCCAGCACGGGCACGGTGGTTTTGGCGGCCAACATGCCGGGCAAGTGCGCTGCGCCGCCTGCGCCCGCAATAATGGCTTGCAAGCCTCGGGCTTGCGCGGCTTCGGCATAGGCGAACATGTCGTCGGGCATGCGGTGGGCAGACACCACTTTGGCCTCGCAGGTCACGCCAAACTGCTCCAGGATGGCGACGCAGTGCTGCATCGTGTCCCAGTCGCTGTTTGACCCCATGACCACACCCACTTCCACGCCGACTTGACTTGCTTGCATGCAGACTCCGTTAAAGTTGATATTTTACGGGTCGTCCCTATATA
>JANREF010000109.1 GCA_030726195.1 Burkholderiaceae bacterium
TGGCCAAGCCCAACGCGCAAGGACACGCAATCACCAACACAGCAACCATGTTGATCATGGCTTGTTCAAACGGTGCACCTGCACTCAACCAATACAACAGCGTCGATAAGGCGATGACTAAAACCACTGGCACAAACACAGCTGCAACCTTGTCCACCAACCGTTGCACCGGTGCTTTGCTGGCTTGTGCATCACTGACCATGGCAATGATTTGTGCCAACACGCTGTGTGTATCGACTGCTCCAACCACAATGTCCAGTGTGGCCTCGCCGTTCAAAGTGCCACCTATGACAGGGTCACCTGCTGTTTTTGAAACTGGCAGCGGCTCGCCCGTTACCATGGCCTCGTCAACGCTGGAGCGCCCAACCAATACTTCACCGTCGGCGGGTATGCGCTCACCGGCCATGACTCTGATGTGATCGCCCACCATGAGTTCGCCCACTGGAATGAGCACGATGTCTTCACGCTTGATGCCGTCGGGCAACAGCTGCGCTGTTGTGGGCTTGAGTTGGTGCAAAGCGCGTATGGCCGACGTGGTTTGACGCTTGCTGCGGGTTTCCAAGTATTTGCCCAGCAGCACCAGTGCAATCACAACCGCTGAGCCTTCAAAGTACAAATGTGGCTGGCCACTGCCCTGGTAGCTGAGCCACAACCATGTCGACAAGCCCCAGCCCGCACTCGTACCAATGGCAACCAACAATTCCATATTGCCCGTTAAGGCCTTGAGTGCATGCCAAGCCGATTTGTAGAACGGCCAGCCCAATACGAATTGCACGGGTGTGGCCAACGCGAACTGCATCCAAGGCGGTGGCATTGACAGCCATGTGGGTGTTGCCATGCCCAACACCATACCCAAGCTCCACTGCGCCATCATGGGCACCAGCAAGGGTGCACTGAGCAGCAAGGCCACAAGGGTTGGTAGGAATGCTTTGTCTATTCCAAGCCAGTCTTCATTGATCTGGGTGTCTACAACCATGTTGTCTTTGGGTTCGTAACCGGCATCGCGTATGACGCGGCGCATATCCCGCTGCCACGCAACGTTGTCCGCCACGTCTGGTGCCGCAGTGATGCGTACCATTTCGGTTGCCAAATTAACACTTGCTTGTGCAACGCTGCCTTGTTTCTTAAGCGCTTTTTCAACACGCCCCACACAAGAGGCACACGTCATGCCGCCCACACCTAAGTCCAAGGTGGCAAGCTGTCGCCCACTGCTTGCAGCGGTTTGATGATGTGTCGAAGTTGGCTTTAATGGTGACATTGGGGCTTGTAGTTGTATATTGGAAGGCGTTTCAACCAACGATTATCGAACCATGCCAACACTGCTTCTCCATATTTCAGGCATGACCTGCGGCCACTGTGAAAAAGCTGTGAAAACCGCCATCAAAAGCGTTGATGCTGCGGCACAAGTCGTCATAGATCGTGTCGCCGGCACGGCCAGCATTGAATCAGATCAAGCAAAACAAGCGTTTGTAGACGCCATTGTTGAAGAAGGCTATTCAACAACCTAACTTTACACAGCTGTTACAGCAAGCATAAACACCAGCTACACAAGGCTTGCACACTTGATTCCATGGCAAGTAACACAGTGACAACACGGTGTTGTGACGGTCACTTGGCTTCTTTGTGAATGGGAGATTGTTGTATGGCTTCAGTAAAACATGTTTTAGGTTTGGGTGCAGTTGTTGTTGCATTGGCAGCATCAGGCTTGGCTATTGCTAGCAACCAAGACGAGCAAAGCGGCGATCAGCGCCACAGCAAAATGCAAATGCGCATGGACAAGCGCATGGGCGAGTTAAAGGCCGAATTGGCCATTACCGCGGCACAAGAGGGTTCTTGGCGTGCTTTCCAAGACGCTATGCAGCCACCAGCCATGGACAAGGCTGCCAAGCGTGCACAACACGAGGCCATGCAAGACATGACTACACCACAACGTATAGACGCGCGGACTGCCATGCAAGAGGCCCGTATGGCACAAATGAATACCCGCAGTGACGCAACCAAGGCGTTGTATGCCAGCCTGTCACCGGCGCAACAAAAGACGTTTGATGCAATGTCCATGAAAATGGACAAAGGCATGCGCAGTGGTAAACATGGTGACAAGCATGGTGCGATGGCGGATGATGATCACGGCAAATAAGCAAGCGTGAACGGTTTGGTGGCCGTTGATTGAAGCGATTGGGCACTGCGGTGCCCAATTTTTTTTGTGGATAAGCATGTGCATGAATAGCTAACAACTCCGTAGTTATCCACACCTAACGGCCTCATGTCAAAGTTGTTGGTATATGGTGCCAGGCAGTCCATGTGCGTGTCCTCATGGTTATGCTTTTAAAAGCGCTTTGAATTGAATCGTTTTTTTGGGCTTATCAACACAAATTTGACTGCTCTACTACTACTACTATTTTTATTTAAAACATTAAGACATTAAGACAGGACAACTTTCAACGCACACCTTGTTGAGCTGAGCATGCATTTCAAAAGACAACATAGAAACACGCATCGAGACTGCTAAGATGGCCCATTCCAGCATGTACAGGCAGCTATTGCCCGCTTTTTAGTCCTCACAGTGACCGCATCCTCCACTCAACCCGCTTGCTTTGACATCAAAAGCGCCCACCTCGGTCTGGTGGCTTTGGTGTTCAAAACCTTGAACACACAAGCCATTGCGGCTGAGCTGCATCAACGGTTTTCTGATTTTCCAGATTTCTTTGATCAAGATGCTGTCGCCATTGATTTATCCGCAGCAATCGACGACGACACCGCCTGTGCAGATATCGATTGGCAGGCTTGGCTGGCCATGCTTGGTGCCTACAACATGTTGCCTTTGGCGGTCAGAGGTGTTCCTGAGGCTTGGAAAGAGCAGCTTGTGCATCACAACTTGGCGTGGATGGCGCCGGTGGTGGTGCAAGCAAGCATGGGCGACGCAATAGAAACGTCTAAAGCCACCACCCAAGCAGTGACACAGCCAGCACCAGCACAAGCCACATCAACGGTTGCTGCGTCAACACAGGCGCAGGCGGCGCTGATAGTCGACAAGCCATTGCGCTCGGGTCAGCGGGTGTATGCCAAGGGCAGGGACTTGGTCGTCATGGCCATGGTCAACCCTGGTGCAGAAGTGATTGCCGATGGTCACATACACGTCTATGCCCCGTTGCGCGGGCGAGCGATTGCAGGTGCACGAGGTGATACCAATGCACGGATTTTCGCGCTCAGCTTTGAACCCGAATTGGTCTCGATTGCTGGTGTGTATCAAAGCATAGATGGTGATTTACCAGCTGGGGTGAAAGGCCATACCGCGCAAGTGCTGTTGAAGGTAGACAACGGCGAAGAACGTTTGATTTATCAAGCGATTGCCCGTTGATCGCAGCGTTTTAGCATCAATTTGGCATTCAAAGGCCGTTAAACTCTAGGGTGTTGCGGCGGCTGGCAGTTTTGTGATGATGCAGCTGTTTGTATTGGTGTTGTTCACCCCGTTTTTCTGGCTCTTTTAGTTCCCTTAGGTATAAACATGACAAAAGTTGTTGTCGTCACGTCTGGCAAAGGCGGCGTAGGTAAAACAACCACCAGCGCCAGCTTTTCCAGTGGTTTGGCGTTGCGTGGTTTGAAAACCGTTGTGATTGATTTTGATGTGGGTTTGCGCAATCTAGACCTCATCATGGGTTGTGAACGTCGCGTGGTGTACGACTTCATCAACGTGATTCAAGGTGAGGCGACGCTGAACCAGGCGTTGATCAAGGACAAGCAAGTTGAAAACTTGTTTGTGTTGGCCGCCTCACAAACCCGCGATAAAGAAGCGTTGACTGCCGAAGGTGTTGAGAAGGTACTCAACGATCTCAAGGGCATGGGTTTTGATTACATCGTGTGTGACTCACCCGCAGGTATCGAAACAGGTGCTTTGCTGGCCATGCACTTTGCCGATGAGGCTTTGGTCGTGACCAACCCGGAAGTCTCGTCTGTGCGCGATTCAGACCGTATCTTGGGCATGTTGAGTTCCAAGACCAAACGCGCCATCGATGGCGGTGAGCCTATCAAGGAGCATTTGCTCATCACCCGTTACAACCCCACCAGGGTTGAGGGTGGTCAAATGCTGTCACTGGATGACATTCAAGATATCTTGCGTATCAACCTCATTGGTGTGATTCCTGAATCAGAAACCGTATTGCAAGCGTCAAACCAAGGTCTGCCCGCGGTGCACATGAAGGGCTCGGATGTTGCCGAGGCATACAAAGACGTGATCGATAGATTTTTGGGTGAAGAGCGTCCGCTGCGATTTGTGGATGCACCAAAGTCTAGTTTGATGAAGCGTTTGTTTGGTCGGGGGTAAGCAGGCATGTCTTTTTTGTCTTTCTTCATCGGTGAGAAGAAAAAAACAGCCAGCGTTGCCAAGGAACGTTTGCAAATCATTTTGGCGCACGAGCGTGGTGGACGAGAGTCTGTTCCTGACTTTTTGCCCGCGTTGCAGCGTGATTTGATTGCTGTTATTTCCAAATACATCAACATCGACGCCAATGACATCAAGGTCAATTTGGAACGCGATGCCAGCATGGAAGTGTTGGAAGTAAAAATTGAACTACCGGATCACCGTTGATTAATGGTGATGCCAACAGTCATTTAAAGTTTCTAAAAGTTTTTATAATCTTCTAATTAACTTTAAATTACATCAAAGCCGTCAAAACCATCAAAGCTACCAAATTTAGTAAACCACCTCTTTGTTGAGTAGCCCAGCTGCTGCCAACAGGGCGGTGGTTTTTTTATGGTGTGGTTGCCAGTTCTAGTCGCTGCAAGTACAGCATGGCTTGTGTGGTGGTAGTGCCGCACATGTCTTCACTGGCCATCAAGGACGCACACACGGCAGGCCGGCTTGGGTTGCCAAATAGTTTGCACAGGTTGTGGTCGTCCAACTGCACACAGCGCGTGTTGGCAGGTTTGTTACCAGGTGCAGGCATACCGGGTATGGGGCCTGTGATACTGGGTGCAATGCAGCACGCAGCGCAGCCTTTACGGCACAGCATGGTTGTCGCGCGGTTCTGGTTGCCATTCAACTGGTGGTCTTGCTTTTGTTGCTGGTGTGGGGTGGCTGCCATGCTGTGGGCAACTATACCGTGTGTCGTACCCAAAACCCTGCACCGCCTAAAATAGCGGCTTGTCTCGAATCTAATAGATGTGGTGTATGTATGCGGTATCCCGAAACGTTTGACGTGATTGTGGTCGGTGGCGGTCATGCTGGCAGTGAAGCTGCCTTGGCCAGCGCGCGCATGGGCTGCCGAACCTTGTTACTCACGCACAACATTGAGACCTTGGGTCAGATGAGCTGCAACCCCTCAATTGGGGGTATAGGCAAAGGCCATCTGGTCAAGGAAGTGGACGCCATGGGTGGTGCCATGGCCTTGGCCACAGACGAGGCCGGTATTCAATTTAGAGTACTCAACAGCTCTAAAGGGCCAGCGGTGCGTGCGACGCGCGCGCAAGCCGATAGGGTGTTGTACAAGGCCGCGATGCGCCGCATATTGGAAAACCAGCCCAATTTACAGATTTTCCAGCAAGCCGTTGAAGACCTGATTGTGCAGGGTGACAGAGTGGTAGGTGCCATTACGCAAGTGGGTTTGCACTTTCACGCTGCAACGGTGGTGCTGACCGCAGGTACTTTTTTAGACGGCAAGATTCACGTGGGCTTGAACAACTATGCGGGTGGGCGTGCAGGGGACCCACCGTCTGTAGGCTTGTCGGCGCGCTTGAAAGAATTGGCCTTGCCGCAGGGTAGGTTGAAAACGGGTACGCCACCACGTTTGGACGGGCGCAGCATCGATTACACACAGTGCGTGGCACAGCCTGGCGACGGCACGCCGGGTGGCATGCGTGAAGACGGTGGTATCCCCGTCATGAGCTACATGGGTCATACCGGCATGCATCCGGCACAGATACCGTGCTGGATCACCCATACCAATGAACAAACCCACGACATCATTCGCAGCGGTTTTGACAGAAGCCCCATGTTCATGGGCAAGATTGAGGGGGTGGGGCCTCGGTATTGTCCCAGTGTGGAGGACAAGGTCAACCGATTTGCCGATAAGGACAGTCATCAGATTTTCCTAGAGCCAGAAGGATTGACCACGCATGAGGTGTATCCCAACGGTATTTCTACAAGCTTGCCGTTTGATATTCAGTATGCGCTGGTGCGGTCTATCAAGGGCTTGGAAAACGCCAACATTGTTAGGCCCGGCTACGCCATTGAATACGACTACTTCGATCCGCGCGCGCTGAAGAACACTTTTGAAACCAAAGCCATTGGTGGTCTATTCTTTGCCGGGCAAATCAACGGCACAACAGGTTATGAAGAGGCCGCTGCGCAAGGCATGTTTGCAGGTATCAATGCCGCCCTGCAGGTGCGGGGTAGTGGCCCGTGGTTGCCAGGGCGTGACCAAGCGTACTTGGGCGTGCTGGTAGACGACCTGGTCACCAAAGGCGTGACCGAGCCATACCGCATGTTTACGAGCCGCGCCGAGTACAGACTGCAGCTGCGCGAAGACAATGCAGATGCAAGGCTTACTGAGATTGCCCGAAGCATGGGTTTGGTAGATGATGCGCGATGGTCAGCGTTCAATCGCAAGCGAGATGCTGTTTCACGTGAAACACAACGCTTGTCGTCAATTTGGGTGAATCCAAAAAATCTACCCGAGTCTGAAGCCGTGCGTGTGGTCGGTCAAGCGCTGGAGCGAGAGTACAGCCTTGCAGATTTATTGAGGCGTCCCGGTACCACACACGAGATGGTGACGTCTATGAATGGTGGCGCTTACGCCGTGGACGTGTTGTCGCTAGCAGATGTTTCACGTGAAACACCTGTAGCCGAGACCGAAGCCGTGGCTGGTTGGACGCCTGCGCACGAGAGTGTGCTGCACGCTGCAGTGGTCGAACAGGTAGAAATTGGCCTCAAATACCAAGGCTACATAGACCGACAAAAAGATCAGATTGAACGGGCGTCTCATTACGAGAACATGCCGTTGCCACCTGACTTTGATTACTTGGCCGTCACCGCTTTGGGTTTTGAGGTGCGCCAGTCCTTGGACAAGCAGCGCCCTCAAACCTTGGGTCAAGCGTCTCGCATGTCGGGTGTGACGCCTGCTGCGGTATCACTGTTGTTGGTACATCTCAAAAAAATGGGCCTCAAACCAAATGCGCCCACTGAAGAGGTGGTTGCGTAATGGCACTGTCCAACCCGACGGCGAAGGCATTACCCACGCCAGAACAGCTGCAAGAGACCACTCAAGGTATGGGTGTGCACTTGTCTTTGGGTCAGGCACAAGCCCTGTTGCAATACGCCCAGTTGTTGTTGCAGTGGAACAAGGTGTACAACCTCACGGCTATTCGGGCACCACACGAGGTCGTGACGCACCATTTGTTGGACAGCTTGTCCGTTGTCCCCGCACTGTTGCGCCAGTTGGCCACGCAGCCGTGGGGTGGGGCTGATGTGGAGGTGTTGGATGTGGGCTCTGGTGGTGGATTACCCGGTGTGGTCTTGGCCATTGTGTGCCCACAACTGCGGGTGACCTGCGTGGACACTGTGGCCAAGAAGGC
>JANREF010000110.1:0-2807 GCA_030726195.1 Burkholderiaceae bacterium
AGCTTGCAGCAACGGCGGCCCTGCGTTCACGGGTGTGGACATCACTGGTGCCACCTACGCCCAGTCGTTCAATTTGACCGACCACAATGGCCAGCGCCGTACCCTAGACGACTTCAAGGGCAAGGTCTCGGTTGTGTTTTTTGGCTACACACAGTGCCCAGACGTGTGCCCCACGTCTATGACCGAGTTGGCGCAGGTTAAAGCGCTGCTGGGTAAAGACGGTGACAAACTCCAAGGCTTGTTTGTAACGGTGGACCCACAGCGCGACACGCCTGAGATCATGCGCGAGTACATGGCGCACTTTGACCCCAGCTTTCTCGCTTTGTACGCCGATCCCGGCGCGTTGCCTCAAGTCGCCAAAGACTTCAAGGTGTACTACAAAAAAGTAGACGGCCCAACGCCGACCAGTTACACCATGGACCACTCTGCGGGCAGTTACATCTTTGACACCAAAGGCCATGTGCGCCTGTACAGCCGTTACGGCACGCCCGTCGAAGCGCTGGCGCAAGATATCAAATACTTGCTGGCTGAGTGAGAGAGGGCAAGCTGGGTTGAGCGTGTGGTGGTTGCACGCTAGCAAGCTTGGCAACTTTTGCAAATAGGCCTAGCCGTCAGCCCAAGCAGCGTCACGCCAAGCCAAACCAAGGCAAACCAAGGGGAGGCGAGGCAAGTCACGTCACTGAGGCAAGGCTCTCAAGCTATCAACCCACGCCAACCTGTGCCGGCTGCTGGGCGTTTAAGTTTTATCGGCTGCGCTGGTGAATGAGTCGGCGTAAAACGCATCGCTGGCTAAGCCGCGCAGCGTTACAAAGTCACGCTGGGCCGACTCAATCACCACGGGTGCCCCGCATGCGTAGACTTGGTAGCCGCTCAAATCGGTGTAGTCGTCTAACACGGCTTGGTGGACGAAGCCCGTGCGCCCGCCCCAGTTGTCGCTGGCGCTGGCATCCGACACCACGGGTATGTAGTTGATGTGCCTGTTGGCGTCTGCCATGGCTTGTATCCATTCGTGCATGTACAAATCGCTGGGCTTACGCCCGCCCCAGTACACCGTGGTGGGTCTGCTGATGCCTTTGAAGCTCATGTGCTCGAGTAAGGCTTTGATGGGCGCAAAGCCCGTGCCGGAGGCGAGGAAGACCATGGGTTTATCGCTGTCTTCGCGCAAGTAGAAGCTGCCGTAGGGACCTTCAATACGCAAAATGTCTTTTTCCTTCATTGCACCAAACACGTGATCGGTGAACTTGCCGCCCGGCATGTGGCGTATGTGCAAGTCCAAGCCTGGCGCGTCGCTTTGGGTGTGCGGCGCGTTGGCCATGGAGTAGCTGCGGCGATCGCCGTCGCGCAGCAAAAACTCCACGTACTGACCAGCGTGGTACAAAAAGGTATCGTTGGCGGGCAATTGCAATCGCAACACGGCCACGTCCTCGTTCACACGCGTGAGGGTGGTCACGCGAACCGGCATTTTTTTCACCGGCAAAGCGTCGGCTGCGGTGACCTGCTTGGACTCCAACACCACGTCGGATTGCGCCACGGCACAGCACGCCAATATCAGGCCGCTGGCGGCTTCCTCGGCGCTGAGCGCTTTGTCTTGGTGTGGACCATGGGTCACATCGCCACTGATCTTTTTGCACTTGCACGAGCCACAGGCACCGTCTTTGCAGCCATAAGGCATGCCCACGCCTTGGCGAATGGCGCCAGCCAAAATGGTCTCACCCTCATTGGTGTCAAATGTACGTGCGCTGGGTTCTACGGTGATGGTGAATGTCATACTTGAGCTTAAAGTACAGGCCCCTTGGGGCCTAGGTTGATGCACCTCGGTTGGTGCAATTACTGCGACATTGTCGCAAAAACAAAAAGGGCGGACTTTATGAGTGGCTTGGGCGCACTGCCTGCACGCTTTAGGCGGGCGCGTTTGCTCATCGTCGGTTGCGGCGATGTGGGCCAGCGTGTGGCCAAGCTGCGCAATGGCGCACATGGTGCACATGGGCCACAGTTGCTGGCCCTCACATCGTCCCCTCACAAAGCGCCTGCGCTGCGCGCCCTGGGTATCAAGCCACTGCTGGGTAACCTTGACGAGGCCCACAGCTTGGCGCGCTTGTCTGGCGTGGCCACACACGTGCTGCATTTGGCGCCACCGCCCGGTGACACCGCAGGCACCGATCCCCGCACCTGGGCGCTACTGCGTGCCTTGGCCAAGCGCGGTGGCTTGCGCAAGCTGGTGTACGGCTCTACGTCAGGCGTGTACGGTCACTGCGAAGGCGCATGGGTGGACGAGGTGTGCGCCACACGCCCACAAACCGAGCGCGCCCGCAGACGTGTGTCGGCAGAGCAAGCGGTGCGTGGCTTTGCCCGCAGCTTTGGCGTGGCCCAAACGGTGCTGCGCATTCCTGGTATTTACGCGCCAGACCGTGAGGGCGGCACGCCGAAAGCGAGGCTGGAGCGTCAAGCGCCTGTGCTGCAGGCCGATCAAGACGTGTACACCAACCACATCCACGCCACCGATTTGGCCCGCGCCTGCTGGGTGGCGGTATGGGGCAGAGCCAACTACCGAACGGTTAATGTGAGCGACGATTCTGAGATGCTCATGGGCGACTACATGGACATGGCCGCCGCGCTCTACCAGCTGCCAAAGCCCAAGCGCGTGAGTCTGGAGCAAGCGCAGGCGGTACTCAGTCCCATGCAGCTGAGCTTTATGAAAGAGTCTAGGCGGCTGCGCAATACGCGCATGAAACGTGAGCTGCGTTTGCAGCTGCGCTATCCCACCATAGACAAAGGGCTGCAATCCTGAGATCAGCAGCCCTTGTCAT
>JANREF010000110.1:2907-7515 GCA_030726195.1 Burkholderiaceae bacterium
GTCAATGTCAATGTCAATGCAGACGCGTGATGGTCAACGCCCGTTTAAGCAAATACACCGGCCGTGTCTTGCATGCGCTCGCTCACTTGGCCAAGGTGGTGCATGGTGTCGCCGCAGGTCATTTCCATTTGGGTCAAACGCTTGAAGTAGTGGCTCACGGCATACTCGTCTGTCACGCCAATGCCACCATGCAGCTGAATGCATTGCTGGCCCACCAAGCGCATGCTGTTGCCCAGCTGCACCTTGGCCCTGGCCATGGCCTGCGTGCGCTCCGCAGCGGGTGCACCCAGCTTGAGTGTGGCGTAGTAGCTCATGGAGCGTGCCAGCTCTAAAGCCATTTTCACGTCGGCCGCGCGGTGGCGCAGTGCTTGAAACTTGGCAATCTCAACACCAAACTGTTTGCGCGTATTCATGTAGTCCACCGTCATGCGCAGCGTGTGCTCCATCACGCCCACGCCTTCGGCACACAAACACGCCACACCCATGTCGCTCATGAGCTGCACGGCGTCTAGGCCTTGCGTGGTCACCAAGGTTGCGGGTGTGTTGTCTAGGTAGACATCTGCGGCGGTGCCGCCGTCTTGTGTGCTGTATGACTCCACACGCAGGCCTGTGGCCTGTGCATCCACCACAAACAGCGCCTGCACACCGTTTAGCGTGGCATTGACCAACATCGCTTGCGCATGGCGTGCGCCCACCACCACATGTTTGACGCCACTGACGCGGTGACCGCCGTCGGCTGCTGTTGCGGTGCTGCTGCACACGTCAAGTTTGTAGCGGGCGCGCTTTTCGCCGGTGGCCAAAGCCACGAAAGCCTCACCGCTGGCAAGCTTGGGCAGCCATGCAGATTTCACGGCATCGGGCGCCATGTTCTCTAACACCACGCTGGCAATCCAGGTGTGGGCAATGGGCTCGAGCACCAACGCTGCGCCCAGCTTTTCCAGGGCGAGCATGCACTCGGTCGCGCCCATATCCATGCCGTCATAGTCAGCGGTGATGACCAGACCGGCCAAGCCCAGCTCGGCCATTTCTTGGTAGGCCTCGGTTGAGAAACCACCGGCTTGTGCGATGCTGGTGCGTCGATCAAAGGTGTAGGCCTTCTCAGCCCAACGGCCAACAGCGTCGCCCAGCTGCACTTGTTCGTCAGAAAAATTGAAATCCATGTTGATTGACTCCTGTGCGCTTTAACCGAGAACGGTCTGGGCAACAATATTGCGTTGAACTTCGTTGCTACCGCCGTAAATCGTGGTTTTGCGCATGTTGAAGTAGGTGGATGCCAGTGGCGCGTTGGCCGGGTCGCCGCCTGGGAACTGAGACAAGCCCAAGGCGGCATCGCCTTGCCAGCCCGCCTCCATGGCTTCCATGACAAACGGCAGTGACGATGGCCCTGCTGCGAGCATCATCAGTTCGCTGTAGCGTTGTTGTATTTCGCTGCCGCGAATTTTGAGCAAGCCGGCGATATCCAGCGAGTTTTTGCCCGATGTCTCGGCCCACAGCACGCGTAGCACCATCATTTCCAGTGCCACGATGTCGACCTCTAGCAGTGCAATTTGATCTTTGAAACGTTGGTCCTCCCACACGCCTTCGGCCTTGGCTATGCGTTTGAGGCGCTCCAGTTCTCGCTTGGCGCGGTTCACGTCGGCAATGTTGGTGCGCTCGTGTGCGAGCAAGTATTTGGCGTAGTTCCAGCCTTTGTTTTCTTCGCCTACCAAGTTCTCGGCAGGCACACGCACGTTGTCAAACCACACCTCATTGACCTCGCACTCACCATCCAACAGTTTGATGGGGCGCACACTCAAGCCGGGTGACTTCATGTCTATGAGTAAAAAGCTGATGCCTGTTTGCGGCTTGCCCGAGTTGTCCGTGCGCACCAGGCAAAAAATCCACTCACCGTATTGGCCCAGGGTGGTCCAGGTTTTTTGACCGTTTACCACGTAGTGATCGCCATCGCGAACAGCCGTGGTTTTGACAGATGCCAAGTCCGAGCCCGCTCCAGGTTCGCTGTAGCCCTGGCTCCACCACACGTCGCCGCTGGCGATGCCGGGCAAGAAGCGTTGCTGCTGTTCTTCGTTGCCAAAGGCCATGATCACGGGGGCTACCATGACGGGGCCAAAGGGCACAATGCGGGGCGCACCGGCCATGGCGCATTCTTCTTCAAACAGGTGCTTTTGTACGGCGTTCCAGCCTGGGCCACCAAACTGCTTGGGCCAGCCGTAGCCCAGCCAGCCTTTTTTACCCAAAATTTTGGCCCAGCCTTGCATGTCATCGCGACTCAGGCGCTGCGCACCATGTACTTTGGCCGCCAAGTCCGTGGGCAAGTTGGCTTCAACCCAAGCGCGTACCTCTAGCCTAAAGGCCTGTTCCTCTGGCGTAAAAGCTAAGTCCATGTGTGTGTCTCCAAGCGGTGTTAATGATGTTTAAACAACAACTTGGGTTTTAGCACGGCCGTGCACTTTTACCTTGTCCGAGTCGCGACAAGTATGCCTTTGGGCCTAGGCTTACTCGGTGGGCGCCACGCCGCCAGCGCGCGCGTTGGCTTGCAGTCCGCCTTTGGTCAGCCATTCTTGATAGCCGCCTTGCAAAATACGTACATTGCTCCAGCCTGCCACCCGCAAGGCAAAGCCGGCCTGCGCCGACAACGACCCCGTATTGCAGTAAATCAGCACCATTTGGTCTTTTGGAATGCTGTCGCGCTGTGCCAAGACCTCTCGCCATTCCATATTGACAGCACCCGGGATGTGGGAGGCGGCGTATTGCTTGGCGTCGCGCGCATCAATGATGTAAGTCTTAGGGTATTGGTCGGCCGGAATTTGCTCAGGAAAGATGGTGCCGCCACCGTACTCGGCAAACGCCATGTAATCGGCCATGGCCTCTGTGGCCTCGTTGGACTGTGCCCAAGCGGGAGCCAAGGCCACAGCCGCCGTGAGGCACAGGCTGCGCAGTAGGTTTAGAGCGAAAGGGGCTTGTTGCATGAGGCGTCCAAATATAAGAATTGACTGATATTTTGCATCAATCCGCGGCGCTGCGTGGCATGGGCGCTGAGGCCTGACAAGGCAGGCACAATATCGACATGGTTGTCTCTGGCAACCGCGGCCTGCTCGCCTTGCCTACCAACGAGCCGTCAGCGCATGTCAGAGATCACCCACCATCAGCCACCAACGTCCACTGCCGCTCACCACCCGCCTCATGCCTACCAGCCCAGCACCGACCGCACTCAAACGCCGCATCATTGTGTTGATTTCTGGTGGAGGCTCCAATATGCAAGCCATTGTGCGTACCGCGCAGGCCGACAACTGGGCGCAACGCTGGGGTGTGCAGGTGAGTGCGGTGGTGTCGAACAAGGTCGATGCCGGCGGCTTGGCGTTTGCGCGCGATGCAGGCATAGCCACCCACGTGTTGCCCCACCAAAGCTTTGACAGCCGCGCCGCCTTTGACCAAGCACTGATGCAGCTCATCGATGCGCAAGACCAGCCAATCCAAGGCTACCGGCCCGCGCTCATTGTGTTGGCGGGCTTTATGCGGATTCTTACGCCTGCGTTTGTGGCGCACTTTGAAGGCCGTTTGCTCAACATACACCCCAGCTTGCTACCAGCCTTCACAGGCTTGCACACGCATCAACGAGCCCTAGATATGGGTTGCATATGTGCTGGGGCCACCGTGCACCAAGTTACTGCAGAGCTGGACCACGGCAAGATACTGGCTCAAGCCGTGGTGCCCATACTGCCAGCCGATACCGCCGACACCTTGGCTGCACGTGTGCTCACGCAAGAACACCGTCTGTATCCGAAAGCAATCGCGCAGTGGTTGGCTGCGCAGGGCTAACGCTGCGCCGCTCGGGATGAGCGCGCGCAGGTCTTGATCAGCTGTACGAGTAAATGATGCCGTCTATCGCAACCTTGTTGTTGCGGTATTGCAGCATGAGCTGTACTTGAGCTGGCCCAGTTTCAAACTCCAGTGGTACAACATACACCGCGTGGGTGGTGCTGCCTTTGGCTAAGTTGGATTTGAGCTCTGGCGTCCCTATCATTTTTAGTTTGCCCAGCTTGGAGTACCTTGCTAGGTATTTGTTCCAGCGGTCATCGGTGGCCGCCTGTAGGCCTTCCGGCGACATTTCTGCCTTGTACTGGTTGATGTCCCATGTGGCAAGCTTGGGAAGGGTGCTCTCGATGTATGGCACGAATACGTCCGTGCTGCTACCGGAGGAGGCTGATTGGGCCACGACAATTGCAGCCGTGCCCAGGGCAGCCCCGATAACGCCAAATCCTATTTGTTTCACTAGCTTGTTCATCTGTCCCGCCTTTCTTCTAAAGTCAACATCAGGCAGCGGCACGATGCCGACCTGCCTTTTGTTTGCGCAGAGCCAGCGGGAGCTGGTAACTGCGACAAACCCCTAGCGGCGCGGTGGTTAATCCGTTAGAGGTATTGGTAATTAATAATACTTCTTTTGGAGATCCGAATGTAAAACCTTTTTCAGAAAGGCTAATTCGGATTTTTCGACCTAAGCGCCTGCTAGGACTGAACAATACAAATGAAATATTGAAAATACTATTACTTAGTGAGTATTTTTCTCGCTGTTTTTTCCGCTAATTTTTGTAATTGTGTACTTGATTG
>JANREF010000111.1 GCA_030726195.1 Burkholderiaceae bacterium
GCCATGGTTGGGTGTGAAGCCCACAGACCCTCAGGTCAAGCCTGAGGGTGACAAGGCTCGGGCCTGAGGGGGACAAGCCTCAAGCCTGAGGGTGACAAGGTTTGAGCTCGACGGCGATGGAGCAGTCTGCTGGGTGAGGGCGTATGGCCCAGCTGTCACGCCAGACTTGATCTGGCGTCTTTGTGACTTCGGTGTTGTTTGTTGTTCGGCGCCATGGTTGGGTGTGTTGGCGCTAGAGCGAGCACACATCGCCAAGCCGGGCGACAATGCTTGGTTACTCACACATTGCACGCACACCACTATGTCCAAGCGCCCCGATACGTCGTCAGTTGAAAAAGTCATTGCTTTAGCGGGCAAAAACGATGCTGTGCAAGCGGGTGTGGGCGTTCAGGCGTCGGCGGGTAGCAATGCGCAGCAGCAGTCAGCGGCCGATGCCCAGCACGCGGCGGGTGAGTTCGTGCGGTTTGAGGGGTCGCCGTTTGAGTTGTTTCAGCCGTTTCCACCCGCAGGTGACCAGCCAGCGGCCATTGCGCAGCTGGTGGATGGGATCGAGAACGGTGAGTCGTTTCAAACCTTGCTGGGTGTGACGGGTTCGGGCAAGACGTACACCATGGCGCAAACCATTGCACGCTTGGGGCGCCCGGCCATTGTGTATGCGCCGAATAAAACGCTGGCGGCGCAGCTGTATTCGGAGTTTCGCGAGTTTTTCCCGCACAACGCGGTGGAATACTTTGTGAGTTACTACGACTACTACCAGCCCGAGGCCTATGTGCCGCAGCGCGATTTGTTCATTGAGAAAGACTCGTCCATCAATGAGCACATTGAGCAAATGCGCCTGAGCTGTACCAAGAGCATTTTGGAGCGGCGCGATGTGGTGATTGTGGCCACTGTGTCGGCCATTTATGGCATTGGTAAACCCGAGAGTTACCACCAAATGGTGATGACCTTGCGCGTGGGTGATGAGGCAGGGCAGCGCGATGTGATTGCACAGTTGGTGCGCATGCAGTACCAGCGCAACGATGTGGATTTTTCACGCGGGACCTTTAGGGTGCGCGGCGACACCATTGACGTGTTTCCAGCCGAGCACTCGGAGCTGGCGATTCGCATTGAGTTGTTTGATGACGAGGTGGAAACACTGCAGCTGTTTGACCCGCTCACCGGGCGCGTGCGACAAAAAATACCGCGCTTCACGGTCTACCCCAGTAGCCATTACGTCACGCCGCGCGAGCAGGTGCTGGTGGCCATTGAGCACATCAAAGAGGAGTTGCGCACGCGTTTGGCTGAGCTGATTGGCATGAACAAGCTGGTGGAGGCGCAGCGCCTGGAGCAGCGCACCCGGTTTGATTTGGAAATGCTCACCGAGGTGGGCCATTGCAAAGGCATTGAGAACTACTCTAGGCACCTCAGTGGCGCGCAAGCCGGGGAGCCGCCTGCAACGCTGACGGACTACTTGCCCAAAGATGCCTTGATGTTTTTGGATGAGAGCCACGTGCTAACCGGGCAGTTTGGCGGCATGTACAACGGCGATAGAGCGCGCAAAACCACATTGGTGGAGTACGGGTTCA
The DNA here is from genome assembly GCA_030726195.1 of Burkholderiaceae bacterium. GTDB lineage: Bacteria > Pseudomonadota > Gammaproteobacteria > Burkholderiales > Burkholderiaceae_C > RS62. Next base: position 1,566 of record JANREF010000111.1, read on the forward strand.
GGTTGCCATCGGCACTGGACAATCGCCCGTTGAAGTTTGAAGAGTTTCAGGCCCGAATGCGTCAAACCGTGTTTGTATCGGCCACGCCGGGCGACTACGAGAAGCAGCACTCGGGGCAAATTGTGGAGCAGGTGGTGCGCCCCACGGGCTTGATTGACCCCGTGGTGCATGTGCGCCCAGCTACCACGCAGGTGGATGACGTGCTGCAAGAAATCCGGCTGCGTGTGGAGGTGAACGAGCGCGTCATCATCACCACGCTCACCAAGCGCATGGCCGAGCAGCTGACCGATTACTTGTCCGAGAACGGTGTGAAGGTGCGCTACTTGCACAGCGACGTGGACACGGTCGAGCGGGTGGAGATTTTGCGTGACTTGCGCTTGGGAGAGTTTGATGTGCTGGTGGGCATCAACTTGCTGCGCGAGGGTATCGATATTCCGGAAGTGTCGTTGGTGGCGATTTTGGACGCCGACAAGGAAGGCTTTTTGCGCTCTGAGCGTTCACTCATTCAGACCATTGGGCGTGCCGCCCGAAACGTCAACGGCGTGGCAATTTTGTATGCAGACAAAACCACCGAGTCCATGCGCCGCGCCATGGACGAGACCGCCCGGCGTCGCGCCAAGCAAGAGGCCCACAACCTGGAGCACGGCATCACGCCGCGCACGGTGCTCAAGCGCATCAAGGACTTGATAGACGGCGTGTACAGCGAGAAGTCTGGCCAAGAGGCCGAAAAGCTCGAGCGCGACAGCATGCGCAAGGCCCAGCTAGAGGCCATGAGCGAAAAGGACATTGCGCGGGAGATCAAACGCTTGGAAAAACTCATGCTCGAGCACGCAAAAAACCTGGACTTCGAGAAGGCCGCCCAGGTCAGGGACCAGTTGTCCATGTTGCGAGAGCAGGCATTTGGGGCCACGGGGAGCGACAACATCGCCGTGCTCGCACCCCCTGTGTCCTAGACAAAAAAGGCGGCTACCGTCTTTTAATGTCATTAAAATGATTAAAAAATGACATTTGAGACCGTATTCCGATAATTTATAGGGTTGATAGATTATTTGTCGTGGACAAACTGATGTGACTGGCCTACAATCCATACAAAATCACTAGGCTATTCTGCTATACTCGACAAAAATAGTCGGGTAGACCAGAAACCCCGGCGATTTAGAGGAGTGACGCCGATACCGCGGTGCCGCTCAAGGCCAACGACTTGGCAACAAGTCCAACCCCACAAAGGAGTTTGTTATGCGCCTCACCACCAAAGGCCGTTTTGCTGTTACAGCAATGATCGACTTGGCATTGCGCCAAAACACTGGTCCCGTGACCTTGGCTGCCATCAGCCAACGTCAACAAATTTCCTTGTCTTACTTGGAGCAGCTGTTTGGCAAGCTGCGTCGCCACCAACTGGTGGAATCGACGCGCGGCCCCGGCGGCGGCTACACCTTGGCACGCAAAGCGGCTGAAATTACGGTGGCCGACATCATTGTGTCGGTGGACGAACCCATCGATGCCACGCACTGCGGCGGCAAAGAAAACTGTATGGGCGAGGGCTCACGCTGCATGACGCACGAGTTGTGGGCATCGCTCAACGAACGCATGGTCGACTTCCTGGACTCTGTGAACCTGCAAAAGCTGGTTGACGACCAAGTGGCCAAAGGCGTCGTGATTGAGCAAGCTCCCATGATCAAGCGCGCTATTTCCAGCACGCCCGTGGTCAAGCCCTTGCGCGTGAATGCGCCCAACTCTGTATTTGCCTTGGGTGCTTCACTGGCCAACAGCTGATCACTTGATCGGCTGGTCAGCTGTTTGCATTGCCCGTCTTCTTATTTGGTCTTTTTGATTTTGGTTGTTAGGTAACGATATATGTCAACGCCGCATTTCCCCGTGTACATGGACTACAGCGCCACCAACCCCTGCGATCCGCGCGTGGTGGACGCCATGGTGCCTTGGTTGTACGAGCACTTTGGCAACCCCGCATCGCGCAGCCATGCATGGGGCTGGGAAGCTGAAGCCGCGGTCGAGAAAGCCCGTGGTGAAGTTGCTGCGCTCATTGGCGCCGACCCCCGCGAAATCGTCTGGACCAGCGGTGCGACCGAGTCCAACAACCTGGCGCTCAAAGGTGCTGCGCACTTTTACAAGACCAAAGGCAAGCACATCATCACGGTGAAGACCGAGCACAAAGCCGTGCTGGACACCTGCCGCGAGTTGGAGCGTCAAGGCTTTGAGGTGACTTACCTCGACGTGCAGGACGATGGCTTGGTGAATATGGATGCGTTCAAAGCCGCCATTCGCCCTGACACCATCTTGGCCAGCGTCATGTTTGTGAACAACGAAATTGGCGTCATCCAAGACGTGGCCGCGATTGGTGCGGTATGTCGTGAAAACGGCGTTATTTTCCATGTGGACGCGGCGCAAGCCACGGGCCGCGTGGCCATTGATTTGGCCACATTGCCCGTCGACCTCATGAGCCTGACCTCACACAAGACCTACGGCCCCAAGGGTATTGGCGCTTTGTTTGTACGTCGCAAGCCGCGCATCCGCATTGAGGCGCAAATGCACGGCGGTGGCCACGAGCGTGGCATGCGCTCAGGCACGCTACCCACCCACCAGATCGTGGGCATGGGCGAGGCCTACCGGATTGCCAAGGAAGAAATGGCAGCAGAAAACACGCGCATCAAAGCCTTGCACGACCGCTTGGTAGCGGGCTTGTCGGGCATGGAAGAAGTGTTCATCAACGGACACAAGGACCAGCGTGTGCCGCACAACATCAACATGAGCTTCAATTTTGTGGAAGGCGAGTCTTTGATCATGGGTATCAAGGGCATGGCCGTATCCAGTGGTTCTGCTTGTACCTCGGCCAGTTTGGAGCCCAGCTATGTCTTGCGCGCCTTGGGTCGCAGCGACGAGTTGGCGCACAGCAGCTTGCGTATGACGATCGGGCGCTGGACCACCGAAGCCGAAATCGATTACGCGATTGACACCATCAAAACCAACGTGGCCAAGCTGCGCGAGCTGTCGCCACTGTGGGAAATGTTCAAAGACGGCGTGGACTTGTCCACCATCCAGTGGGCTGCGCACTGAGCGTGCCCACCAACCCTGCGACCCCTGCGACACATATCTAGAACTAGGAGTTCCTCATGGCATATTCAGACAAAGTAGTTGAGCATTACGAAAACCCACGCAACGTGGGCAGTTTCGACAAGGGCGACGAGTCCGTGGGCACCGGCATGGTGGGCGCGCCCGCTTGTGGCGATGTGATGAAGCTGCAAATCAAGGTCAACCCCACCACTGGCGTGATCGAAGACGCACGCTTCAAAACTTACGGCTGTGGCTCTGCCATTGCCTCCAGCTCCTTGGTGACCGAATGGGTCAAGGGCAAAACGCTGGACCAAGCGGCTGCGCTGAAAAACGCTGAAATTGCCGAAGAGCTGGCTTTGCCACCCGTCAAAATCCACTGCTCTATCTTGGCGGAAGACGCCATTAAAGCTGCGGTTGAAGACTACAAAAAGAAGCACGTGACAGCCTAAGGCTGCGCTGGTCTGGTGCGTGGGAGTGCAGGGGTGGCTCATACAATAGCCGCCTTCTATCCTCCCACCGCCGCCTGCGTGAAAGCGTGCTGTTAGCAGCCTCAACACCGTTGAGGCGCAGCCGCCTCAGCGCTTTGGCACGCTTGATTTTTTAACCCTACATTGGAACTCAAACCCATGGCCGTCACCATGACCGAAGCTGCCGCAAGGCACGTCAGCCGATACCTAAGCCGCCGAGGCAAAGGCATTGGCGTGCGCTTGGGCGTGAAGACCACCGGGTGCTCTGGTTTGGCCTACACGTTGGAATATGCCGACGCAGCCGCAGAGCAAGACGTGCAGTTTGAAGACCAGGGTATCAAGATATTGATTGATCCCAAGAGCTTGGCCTACCTAGAGGGCACACAGTTGGACTTTGTGCGTGAAGGTTTGAACGAAGGCTTCAAATTCAGCAACCCCAACGAGCGCGACCGCTGTGGCTGCGGTGAATCGTTCCGTATTTAATGGCTGCGGCGCAACAGCTGGGCTTGCAGTCCAACGACTTCGAGCTGTTTGACCTGCCGCAGCGCTTTGAGCTAGACGCCAGCGCGTTGTCGCAGCGCTGGAAAGCCCTGCAGGCCCAAACCCACCCAGACAACTTCGCAACAGGCAGCAGCGCCGAGCAGCGCTTGGCCATGCAGTGGTCTGTGCGCGTGAACGAGGCCTACCAACGCTTGCGCCAGCCGCTCACCCGTGCTGCGTACTTGTGCGAGTTGCGCGGCGTGGCCATTGATGCCGAGAGCAATACGGCCATGCCGCACGCGTTCTTGATGCAACAAATGATGCTGCGTGAAGAGCTGGACGAAGCCCGCGGCGATGCACAGGCCCTGCAAGCACTGGCCGATACTGCGGCGGCCACCAAACGCGAATGGTTGCAGGCCGTGGCACAAGCCTTAGATGTAGACGCCGACACCGCTGCTGCTGCCGGTGCGGTGCGCGCATTGATGTTCATAGACCGCGTGGTCAAGGACATCAACCAACAGCTGGACGATGCCGCTTGAGACAGCGTGCGAGACAGCGCTGTGGCATGGCACCGAGACACGACAAGCCAAGGCATTGAAATACCGGGCCCAAAAAGATTAGAAGACTAGAAGACTAGAAGACTAGAAACCTAGAAACCTAGAAACCTAGAAACCTAGGAACCTAGAAACTCAGAACACATTAGAAAAAAAAGCGCAGACCCCATGGCATTGCTTCAAATATCAGAACCCGGCCAGTCGCCAGACCCCCACCAGCGAAAGATTGCGGTGGGCATTGACCTGGGCACCACGCATTCCTTGGTTGCCAGCGTGCGCAGTGGCGTGGCCGAGTGTTTGCCCGATGCACAAGGCCGCGTGATTTTGCCCAGTGTGGTGCGTTACACCACTGAAGGCAGTGGCCGCCAAATTGGCTTTGACGCCTTGGCCGCGCAAAGCGACGACCCCGCCAACACCATTGCTTCCGTCAAGCGCCTGATGGGCCGCAAGCGCGCTGATGTGCACGACGTGGACAACCTCGCCTACACCGTCAACGACGGCGCAGGCATGGCCACTGTGACCACTGTTGCTGGCGATAAAACACCCGTAGAGGTGAGCGCCGAGCTGCTGGCGACGCTGCGTTTTAGGGCCGAAGATACGTTCAACGACGATTTGTTCGGTGCTGTGATCACCGTGCCTGCATACTTTGACGACGCACAGCGCCAAGCCACCAAAGACGCCGCACAGCTGGCTGGTATCAACGTATTGCGCCTCATCAATGAACCCACGGCTGCTGCCATTGCATACGGCTTAGAACAAGGCGTAGAGGGCGTGTACGCGGTCTACGACTTGGGCGGCGGCACCTTTGATATCTCCATACTGCGCCTGAGTGATGGGGTATTTGAGGTTGTCGCCACAGGCGGTGATTCGGCCTTGGGCGGTGACGACTACGACCGCGCACTGGCCCATTGGGCACTCGCACAAGCCGGTGGGCAGATCACGCCAGAGACCTTGAGCGCCAGCGATAAAAGCCACCTGTACGCAGCTGCACGCGCTTGTAAAGAGCGCTTGTCCAGTGGCACACACGCGCTATTGGCTGCGCCACTGAGTGTGGGTGACCTGCACGTTGATGTGTCCACCCAAGATTTCGCCGATGCCACCACACACCTCACGCAACGCACCTTGCAAGCGGTGCGCCGCGTGTTGCGCGACGCCGATATGGATGCCTCAGATATTCAAGGTGTGGTCATGGTGGGCGGCTCCACGCGCATGCCTGTGGTGTTGCAAGCGGTAGAGAAACTGTTTGGCACCCCACCGCTGACCAACTTGAACCCCGACGAAGTGGTTGCTCTGGGTGCAGCCATTCAGGCCAATCAGCTGGCTGGCAACCACACCGGCGACGCCTTGTTGTTGTTAGATGTGATTCCG
>JANREF010000112.1 GCA_030726195.1 Burkholderiaceae bacterium
GCGCTTCGCGCGCTAAGTAGGCGGCTTACTACCTGTGCTCCAAAGCAGCCGCGTGCAAGCCTAGCGAAAAACCACGCAGAAATCAGCAACAATAAAGACCGCGGTCAGCGTGAATAAAAAGTAAGCCAAAGCCAAAGCCAAAGACAATCCAAAGCAACATCAACGTCATGACAACCGTCTCGACAACCGTAACAACCACACGACCAAAGCGCAGGAACCCCCATGAATGAGAGCAGTTATTTTTTACCTGTGGTGTGCATAGCGCTGGCGTACCTGTTGGGGTCTGTGGCGTTTGCCGTGCTGGTCAGCCGCGCCATGGGTCTGTCTGACCCGCGCACCTTTGGCAGCCACAACCCGGGAGCGACCAACGTGTTGCGCTCGGGCAGCAAGGCGGCGGCTGTTGCTACGTTATTGCTGGATGCACTCAAGGGCTATGTGCCTGTGTGGCTGATACTGGCCAATGCGCAGGCCTTGGGGCTGGGTGCCAACGCAGGGCCTGTGTCGTCCTGGGCCGCTTTGGCGGGTTTGGCTGCATTTTTGGGCCATCTGTACCCCTTGTTTTTTGGCTTCAAGGGTGGCAAAGGCGTGGCCACCGCGGTGGGCGTGGTGTTTGGGCTAGACCCCTTGCTGGGCTTGTCTTGCTTGGCCACATTCTTAGTGCTGGTGTACTTCAGCCGCTATGTGTCGCTGGCCTCTATGGTGGCCGCGGCATTCGCACCGTTTTATTGGCTGTTCGGCAATCAAGTGATGTGGCAGGCCTCTGCGGGCTCGGCCATTTGCTTGGTGTTGATGGCCTTGTTGCTGGTGTGGCGTCATCGCGCCAACGTCAGTCGTTTATTAGCCGGCACTGAGAGCCGCTTAGGAGAGAAAGCATCATGAGTAACGAAATCAAAAGACTGCACGTTGGCAAGCGCTTGAGCGAGGCCAGCATATTCAATGGCATTGTGTATTTGGCTGGCATGGTGCCTGAGCAAGGCGCCCTCGATATCCGCGCACAAACCAAAGACGTTTTGGCTCAAATCGACAAAGTCTTGGCCGAGGCCGGTAGCGACAAAACCCGTTTGCTGCGTGTGCAGATTTTTCTGGCCAACATCACCGATATTGCGGCCATGAACGAGGTGTGGGACACCTGGGTGGCAGACGGCAACGCGCCGCCTCGAGCCACCGTGGAAGCCCGCTTGGCCAACCCCGATTGGAAAATCGAGATCATGGTCACGGCTGCAGCTCGCTGAGCACATTAGCCCAGCGCGCTGATTACACCATCGCTGCAGCCAGCGGGCCGCGCGCGGCCCAGCCATGGCTAGGTGGCGGTGGTGTATCAGTCGCGAAAGTTGTTAAAGCTCAGTGGCAGGTCTGCCAGCTCTGATTTGATCAGTGCCATGGCGGCTTGCAAGTCGTCGCGCTTGGCGCCGGTCACGCGTACGCTGTCGCCTTGAATAGAGCCTTGCACTTTGAGTTTGCTGGCCTTGATGGTTTGTTGAATTTTCTTGCCGTCTTCGGTGGCAATGCCGCTGCGCACGGTGATGACTTGCTTGACCTTATCGCCACCGATTTTTTCAATTTTGCCCATGTCCAAGAAGCGCACATCGACGCCGCGCTTGGCCAGCTTGTTGCGCAAGATGTCGTCTATTTGGCTGAGCTGAAAGTCCGCGTCACCCGTGAGTGTGATGTCTTTGTCTTTGAGCTCGATGGCAGCGGCCGTGCCCTTGAAGTCAAAGCGCGTACCAATTTCGCGAGCGCATTGGTCAATGGCGTTTTTGACTTCGACCAAGTCGGGATCCATTACGGCGTCAAATGAAGGCATGGGGTGTTTTCTCCTGCTGTTGTGTGTGGGGCGCGCAGTGCTTTGTTGTGAACGTCTGAGACGCCCCCTAAACCCTGCGACAATTTCCAAATGTCCAAGCCCTCCATGTTAGTGCACAACAACGCGTCTTTGCAGCCGTTCAACACCTTTGGCATCGCTGCGCGTGCGCGCGACCTGGTGATCATTGAGTCGGTGCAGAGCCTGCAAGAGGTACTGGGTAGCGCGTGGTTGGCGCAACAGCGCGCCAATGGCCGCGGCGTGTTTGTGCTTGGCGGAGGCAGCAACATTGTGTTGTCCGCAGACGTGCAGGCCGTGGTTCTGAAAATAGAGATAGGCGGCTGTGCCTTGGTTGGCGAGACCGACAAGCACTGGATTGTGCAAGCAGGCGCAGGCGTGAATTGGCATGACTTTGTGTGCTGGACGGTGGCTCAGGGGTGGCCAGGCCTTGAAAACTTGGCGCTGATCCCGGGCGTGGTGGGTGCTTCGCCAGTGCAAAACATTGGCGCCTATGGCGTCGAGCTGCAAGACCGCTTTCACGCCTTGGATGCCGTGGACATGTACACCGGTCAGACCTTTTCTTTGAACGCCGGGCAGTGTGCCTTTGCCTACAGGGACTCTGTATTCAAGCACCCGCCTGCCAAGGCTCTTGGACAGGCCGGTAGTGGCGACGCCGGTGGTACACCAGTTGCGAGGGGTGCCGGCTTACCGCACGGCTTGGGTATGGGGTTAAAGGGCAGGGCCGTGATCACGCATGTGCGGTTTGCGCTGCCCAAGGCGTGGCGCGCGGAGTTGTCGTACCTGGATTTGCAGCGCCAAGTCGAGCAAACCGGTAACACCCAGCCAAGCGCACAGCAGGTGTTGGATTGGGTGGTGGCGATTCGGCGTGCCAAGTTGCCTGATCCCAAAGTGATTGGCAACGCCGGTAGCTTCTTCAAAAACCCTACGGTCACGGAGTACCAATGTGCCGACATCATTGGGCGCGAGCCCAATCTGGTGCATTACCCTTTGGCAGACGGACGCATCAAGCTGGCGGCAGGTTGGTTGATAGACGCCTGCGGTTGGCGTGGCAAGACCATTGGTTTGGCAGGCGTGTACGACAAACAAGCCTTGGTGCTGGTGAACAAGGGCTCGGCCGATAAGCCTGTGACGGGTGGTGAGGTGATGACCTTGGCCAAGGCCATACAAACCAGCGTGTTTGAGCGCTTTGGCATCATGCTGGAGCCCGAGCCAGAGGTGGTCTGAGCCCGACTGCGGTGTTGCGCCAACAGCTTTTTCAGTTTTTGGCCGGGTCTTTGATCAGCTTGTTGATCAGGCTTTTGAGGGCTTCATGACTAAGATGAGTCGCCAAAAAAGAACCCACCGAACGTTTAACCGTAGGGTGGGTTGAAGAGTCTGGTTGACCAAGCTGGGCTTGGTCCACACGAGACTCGAGGAGACAACTGATCAACACAGCTGCACTCTGTGTGAGTGCGGCTGTGTGAAAAAGTTCAACAGATTAACGCTTGCGTGCGCTGGTCTTGGTAGCGTTGGTCGCGGTGGCGGCCAAGCTGTTCATGTTGGTCTCAGCCATTTCGGTGGCTTGCTTGACAGCTTTTTGCACAGATTCCATCGCGTTGGTAGCTGCAGACACAGCAGACTTCATCACTGCAACAGCAGTTTCAGAGCCAGCAGGTGCGTTCTTGGCAGCGTTGTCCACAACAGCCATGAATTTCTTCTGGCCTTCAGCGGCTTGTGCTTCAGCAGCGGCTGTGAATTCTGACGTGGCACCAGAGGTGATGTCGTACACATGGCGGCTGTAAGCAGCGGTTTTCTCGGCCAAAGGCTGTACCAAGGCGGCTTGCATGGCGAGCAATTCTTGTGCGTCTTTCACGCCCATGAAGGCTTGCGCGTTTTGTGCGCTCTCGGCCATAGCAGCTTTAGAGGCTTGCAGGTTCAGTTCGACCAGTTTTTCCATGCCTTCGAAGGCTTTGGCGGTCAAACCAAACAAGGTGTTCATGTTGGCTTTTTGTGCGGCGACGATTTGTTCAGCGGTTAGCATATTCATACTCCATTCAATTTGAAAAGTTTTGGTCAAATGACACGGTAGTTGAAGTGCGGCCGGGCGAGAGAGCGGTGCTCTGTTTGCTTTTGCTGCGCTGCAACATGAATCCAAGTATAGGGTTTCCACTAGGTAATGCAAGCACTTTTTTGTTGCGGTGCAACATTTTTGTTGTTTTCTTCCTAAAAGAGGTCTTAGTTCGTATTTTTTATGCAACATTGCCCGTTTGAAAGGTGGTGTGGGCTGACAAAGCACTAGCGACTGGCTGGGCTTTTACCCGTAATAAGGCGTTGTCAGCGGCTCAAACCGCCTTCACCTGATCCAAACGTTCAACCATTTCCTGCCATGCGCGCCTTTTACGCCGACAACTTTGTACTGCCGCTGCCTGAGGGTCATCGCTTTCCAATGGCGAAGTACGCCATGCTGCGTGACGCTGTGCGCGCAAGCGTACCGGGCGTGGTGTTTGAGCAAGCCCCAGCTGCCACCGATGGTGAACTGGCGCTGGTGCACACGCCCGCCTATATACAAGCGGTCACGCAAGGTACGCTCAGCCCCAGCCAACAGCGCGAGATTGGTTTTCCGTGGTCGCCAGGCATGGCTGAGCGCGCTCGTCGATCAGTGGGCGCGAGCGTGGCAGCTGCGCGCGTGGCCATGACCCAGGGTATTGCTGCGAACTTGGCGGGCGGCACACACCATGCCTATGCCGACAAGGGTGGCGGCTTTTGTGTGTTCAACGACTTCTGTGTGGCAGCCCGGGTGTTGCAGGCCGAGTGGGCGCGAAGCAAACCGCGCGGTGCACCCGGCATGAGCGTGGCCATCATCGATTTAGACGTACACCAAGGCAACGGTACGGCGCACGTGTTGCGCAACGACGCCAGCATCTTCACCTTGTCTATGCATGGGGATAAGAACTTTCCCTTTCGCAAGGAACCCAGCGACTTGGACGTGCCGCTGCCCGACGGCTGCGATGACGACGCTTATTTGCAGGCGCTAGAGCTGGCCTTGCGGCAGTTGGAAAACCGCTTCGCACCAGATCTGGTGCTGTACTTGGCGGGTGCAGACATACATCAAGGCGATAGGTTGGGGCGTTTGAATGTGACAGACGAGGGCGTGCGTGCTCGAGACCACTTGGTCATGTCGTGGGCCAAGGCCCGCGGTTTGCCCATGGCCTTTGCCATGGGCGGCGGCTACGGCCATGACATTGCCACTACGGTGCGCGTGCAAACACAAACCTACCAGCTCGCGGCGCAACTGGCCACCAATTGGGTGGTGTGCCCCTAGTGGCTGCGCTCACCGACTCCGCACCCACCCTGACAGTGCGTCACCTGATCATGTCTAACCTGTCAGAGCCCCCCGCGCATGCAGCACTTCAGGCGACAGCCGTGTGGTGTGGCTGCCCTGCATAATTGAGCGATGTCCACGCCGCAACACGATCCAACCGCTGCGCCCGCACCCGAGACGGCGCACACCGCTGCACCTGCCCGTGCGCGGCCTCAGCCCATGCGTCGCGATGCTTTCAAGGTGTTTCGCCCCATACAAACGCGCTGGGCCGACAACGATGTGTACGGGCACGTCAACAACGTGGTCTATTACAGCTGGTTTGATACAGCGGTCAACGGCTGGTTGATTGAGGGCGGTGCTTTGGATATTCACCACGGCGAGACGATTGGCTTGGTGGTGCACACCCATTGCCACTACTTCGCCCCTTTGGCATTTCCCCAGCGCGTGGAGGCTGGCATTCGCGTGTTGCACGCGGGCAGCAGCAGCGTGCGCTACCAAGTTGGTTTGTTTGCCCAGGGCGACACCCACACGGCGGCTTGGGGGGAGTTTGTGCATGTGTATGTGCGCCGTGACAACCGCCGCCCCACAAAATTGCCGCAGCAGTTACAACAATTACTGGAGACCACTGAATGAACGCCCACCCCGCGAACCCAACACCGTTGAACCAAGCCAGCCAGACGGTTGAGCAAGCCATACGCAGCCGCGTGTCCATGCGCGCCTTCACGCAGCAAACCGTGGACAAGCAAACCATCGCCGACATCCTCGAGCTGGCAGCGCGCGCACCGTCAGGTACCAACACCCAGCCCTGGAAGACTTATGTGCTCCAGGGCGCATCTCGCGATACCTTGGTGGACAAAGTGTGTGCAGCCCACGACGCTGTGCGGGCCGACCCCAGTTTGGCGCAGCAGTACCGAGAGGCATACGACTACTATCCCACCGAGTGGGTCAGCCCCTTCATAGATCGGCGCCGTGAAAACGGCTGGAGTTTGTATGGCTTGCTGGGTATTACCAAGGGCGACAAAGATGCCATGCACGCACAGCACCAGCGCAACTACAGGTTTTTTGATGCGCCCGTTGGCCTGATGTTCACGCTAGACCGCGTGATGGGTCGCGGGTCATTGTTGGATTACGGTATGTTCATACAAAACGTGATGCTGGCCGCGCGTGCCCGCGGCTTACACACCTGTCCTCAGGCGGCGTGGAACGGTTTTTCCAGCATCATCCTGCCGCACATTGGTGCGTCTGACAGCGAAATGCTGGTGTGCGGTTTGGCCTTGGGCTACATCGATGAGGCCGCGCCAGTGAACACCTTTTACACACCCCGCGTGAGCGCGGCAGACTTCACCACATGGTTGGACTGAGGCGCGCGTGCAATGCACGTGGCCGCTCAAGCGGTCTGCCTGTAGCCGCTGCTCAAAGCAGTATTGCAAAGCGTATTCACGCAACCCATTTGTCAACATGCTTGATAAGCAGCGTTTTAAACCACATTCGACAAGCTCATGAGTAAACCAGCCGTATTGGTGGCTCGCGCCATTTTTCCAGAGGTATTAAGCAAACTGCGTGAGCACTTTGATGTGACCGATAACCAAGCCGATGAGGTGCTTGCTGCGGATGCATTGGCCCATTTGGCCAACGGCAAATGGGGCTTGCTCACCACGGGCAGTGAACGCATTGACGCCGCCTTTTTACAAGCCGCACCGAGCGTGCGCATGGTGGCCAATATGGCCGTGGGTTACAACAACTTCGATGTGCCAGCCTGCACTGCAGCGGGCGTGCAGTGCAGCAACACACCCGACGTACTCACGCAGACGACAGCCGATTTTGGTTTTGCGCTGCTCATGGCAACAGCGCGGCGTTTGACCGAGAGTGAGCATTTTTTGCGAGCCGGGCAGTGGGACAAGTGGGCCTATGACATGTTCATGGGCTGCGATGTATTCGGTTCTCGCCTGGGTATTTTGGGCATGGGCCGCATTGGCCAAGCCATTGCCGCGCGCGCGTCCAAAGGCTTTGACATGACGGTGACTTACCACAACAGAAGCCAACTCAAGCCCGAGCAGGAGGCTGCCTGCGGTGCGCGCTATGTGAGCAAGCACGACTTGTTTGCCAACAGTGATCATGTCATGGTGGTTGTGCCTTACTCCGAGCAAACTCACCACATTGTGGGCGCCGCTGAGCTGGCTTTGATGCCCTCAACCGCTACCTTGGTCAACATCGCGCGTGGCGGTGTGGTTGATGAGGCTGCTTTGATAGACGCGCTTGAGCACGGCCGATTGGCCGGTGCTGGTTTGGATGTGTTTGAGGGAGAGCCGCGCGTGAACCCAGGTTTGACGGCCTTGAGCAACGTCGTACTCACGCCGCACATTGC
>JANREF010000113.1:0-4162 GCA_030726195.1 Burkholderiaceae bacterium
GGACAACTGCAAGTCGGTGCGTGCGTCTTGCCACACCGGCTCTACAACAGGCTGGGCCCGCACAGGCGACGCAGGCTCGGGCGGTGTTGCATCATCTGGTGCTGGTGCTGGTGCTGGTGCTGGTGCTGCAGCTTCTTGCACTTTCAAAGAACGGGCCAAACGCTCTGTAATGTCCTGTGGCGTTTGTGCCTCAGGTGCCGGCGCGTCGGCTGGTGTGGGTGTCTCAGACGCCTGTGGCGTTGCGGTTTGATCGGGTGCAGTGTCGGATGCAGTGTCTGGCGCTGTGTCTGATGGTGTGTTTGGTGTGGTGTTTGGTGGCGTATCCGTTGAAGCCTCAGAGGCGATGACGGCATCGGCCGGCACTGGCTCCGGCGTGTCCACACCAGGCTGGGCCTGTGTGTCGGCCTGGCCTATGGCCGCCTTGATCTGCGTGGTCCAGCTGTGCGCCGCTTCGAGCGTGAGGTCGCGGTATTTGCTAGACAAGGTCAAGACCGCTGCCACCGATATGAGCAGCACGGCCACAGCACCCAGTAGCAAGGGCTTTAGGCCCGAGCGCCTGGGCGTGTCTTCATCATCGTCTTTCTCGCTGTGCTGTGCCACCGCTTGCAGCAGCGCCTGTTCGGCGGCGGGGTCGCGCGCTGAAAAGTCCAGGTCTTCGTCCTCAAAGTCGTCATGCGCATCGGCACTGTTGCCCATGAGGCCCAGGCGCTCCAACAGTGTGGTGGCGGGGTCTTCCAAGCCAGCCATCGTGGCTTTGCGTAAAAACAGCTCGCCGGCTTGCGCGTCTGGCGTCTCCACGGTCCAGCGCGACATGCGCTTGCCAAAGGCGGCGATGTCTTTGTCGAGTTGGCTGTTGGTGTTGACCAACAACACCACGCGTACGTTGGCGCCAGGAAAGTCGTTGACCAGCCTGGAGAGCAATTCCAGCTGAGAGGTTTGCACCGAGCGTGCGTCGTGCAGCACCAAGATGCGCGCAGGTAACGTGGGGCCACTGGTGGCAACTGCATCTTCCAGCGACATGGGGGCCAACACATCGTTGAAGCGCTGTATCAGCGCCTCCGAGCTGCTGGGAAAATACACCTCCACTTGCACCTCGTCTTGGCGACGCAACTGCTGCACCAAGATTTTTCCGTAATGCTCCAGCATGACGTCGCTGTCACTGCCAAGCAGCAAACTCTGGCGCTTGTGCAGCAACGCGGCAAAGGCCAGCGCCATGCGGTCGCGGTCGCTGTCGCGCAGGAACAAGTCGTCGTCACTGAATGTGGGGCTTTGTGAGTCTTGCATAGTGGGGGGCGTGGGGACGCGAAGCAATCAGTTCTTATTAAAGGCCAGCGTCATTGCAACTTGCCCGATGCATCGAAGGCCATTTCTGGTGGCACCACGGGCTTGGGCTTTTGCATACCCGGTTGACCGGGCTTGACGTTGTCTAAGTTGAACACATACGCAATCACTTGCGCCACGGCAACATACAGCTCTTCTGGCACGGTCTGATCGACCTCTGTGGTGTAGAACAAGGCACGGGCCAAAGGCGGTGCTTGGAACACATACACACCGTGGGTTTTGGCCTCTTCACGAATACCGGCAGCAATGAGGTCGGCACCTTTGGCCACCACGATGGGCGCGCCGTCGCCAGTGGGGTCGTAAGACAAGGCCACAGCAAAGTGCTCTGGGTTGGTGATGACCACGTCGGCGTCTTTGACGTTTTGCATCATGCGTTGGTTGGACATTTCGCGCTGGCGGCGGCGAATTTGGGCCTTCACCTCTGGACGGCCTTCAATGTCTTTGTATTCGTCTTTGACCTCTTGCTTGGTCATTTTCATGCGCTCGTTGAACTCGTGCTTTTGCCACGGCATGTCAATGGCGGCAATCACCACCAACGACAAGGTGACGTACAGCGCCGAGTGCGCCACCAACTCGCCGGCCTTTTGCATGGCTGGCTCCAAAGGCATGCGGCCAATTTGTATGAGCTCGCCCAAGTTGATGTTGATCATGAGAATGAGCACACCCGTGACCAAGGAAAATTTGAGCACGGCTTTGGCCAACTCCACCAGGGCCTTTTTGCCAAACATGCGCTTGAAACCCTCCAAGGGGTTGATCTTGCTGCCTTTGGGCGCAATGGACTTGAGCGAGAACAAATACCCGCCCGTGGCACCTGAGGAGAGAATCGCCAGCACTACCGTGACGATGAAGATGGGGATGATCACGACAAAAGCGCTCACCGCATGGCTGCCAAAGGTCAGCGGCAGCAAGCTGGGTGTGAGCAAGGTGGTTCGGTCAAAGATAAAGCCGGCCTTGAATACCGCAATGAGCTGGGGCAGCAACACGCCGCCCATCATGACCATGAGGGCCACAGCGCCAATCATGACGGCAGCACCGGGCAGCTCGTTGGAGCGCGCGACTTGGCCGTCTTCGCGCGCTTTTTGGAGTTTGCGCGCGGTGGGTTCTTCGGTTTTTTCTGCGCCGGTTTCTTCAGCCATGTGTCACCTTTGCGGCCTGTTCAACCAGGCCCTGCCCAGTCGCGCAGCATCATGAACGACTGCATCCACAGCCACTCCATGCGCCCGCCCACGCTGTCCATGGACAACACCAAAATAATCAAGCCCGCCAGCACCATGGCTGGAAAGCCCACTGCAAAAATATTCAAGCTAGGCGCTGCTTTGGTCACCACGCCCAAGCCCACGTTGATGAACAACATAGTGACCATCACGGGTAGCGCAATGAGCACAGCGCCTACAAACATCATGGCACTCCACGTGATCAAACGACCCCAATGGTCTTGGTCGAGTACGCCTTGGCCAATCGGCAGCACCTCAAAGCTTTGCAGCACCAGCCCCATGAGCATGGCGTGCCCGCCTGAGCCCACAAAAATCAAAGACGACATGACCAACAACAACTGTGCGAGCACTGGCACGTTACCCACGTTGGGGTCGATCATGTTGGCCATGGACAAGCCCATGGACGCTGAAATGCTTTGGCCCGCCACCACAATGGCGGCCACCACGACTTGCAGCAACAAGCCCATGGATGCACCAATGAACACTTGGTTGAGCACTTCCAGCAAGCCAGCAGCGGATGTGGGGTCGAGTCGCGGCCAATCCTGCAAGGGGTAAATCAGCCAGGTCAGCGACAAACCAAGCAGCACGCGGATGCGCACGTTGACCGCATTTTGTGAAAACAACGGCGCCGTCATAAGCAACGCCGACACGCGCAGCATGGGCCACAGAAAGCTGTAAAAGCGTTCAATGATGTCGGCTGCGAGCAGGTTCATGGGCGCGTGCGCTTACAGGAACAGCGTGGGAATGCGTTGGAAAATATTGCGCGCAAACTCCACCAAGGTGTTGATTTGCCAACCACCAAACAACGCCATCGCAGCACCCAAGGCGACGAGCTTGGGAATGAAGCTGAGCGTCATTTCATTGATGGAGGTGGCGGCTTGCAAAATACCAATGATGAGGCCCACGCCCAGCGCCACACCCAACAAGGGCGCAGAGATGAGCGCGGTCATCCACAGGGCGTAGCGGCCCAAGTCAACAACGGTTGCGGTATCCATGTGTGTATTCCTATGCCAACACGCCCGCTAAGGCATTGCGAAACTTGACGCCAACGAGCCCATGATCAAGGACCAGCCGTCGACCAAGACAAACAGCATGAGCTTGAACGGCATAGAGATCATCATGGGCGACAACATCATCATGCCCATGGACATGAGCACGCTGGCCACGATCAAGTCGATCACCACAAAAGGGATGTAAATCAGGAAGCCGATGGTGAACGCGCTTTTGAGCTCGGACGTGACAAAGGCTGGTACCAAAGTCGTGAACGGCACGTCGGCGGGTGAAGTGAACTCGGTGTTGCGCGCTATTTCCATGAACATGGCAATGTCGGTCTCGCGTGTTTGATTGAGCATGAACGCGCGTATGGGCGCTTCGGCCGCGGCCAAGGCCGTGTCAAACGGCATGTTGCCGTCCATGTAGGGCAGCAAGGCATTGGTGTACATGTCGGACAGCACAGGCTGCATGACAAAGAAGGTAAGGAACATGGCCAAACCCACCAACACCATGTTGGGCGGTGTTTGGCCAGTGCCCAAGGCTTGGCGCAACAGCGACAGCACAATGATGACGCGCACAAACGAGGTCATCATCAACAGCATGGATGGCAGCAG
>JANREF010000113.1:4262-5883 GCA_030726195.1 Burkholderiaceae bacterium
GCGGTTGTACCCGCCGATGCACTGGCTGGGGTGAGTGCCGTCATGCCGTGCGGGCCCACGCCCACCAGCACCTCTTGGTCGCGCACGCGCACTAGCAGCAGCTTTTGGCGTGCGCCCACAGACAAGCTCTCAATGACTTGCAGTTGCGCGTCTTTGCGCCCAAACGCTTTACTGTGCTGCATGCGGCGCAAGCCCCACAGCACCAGCCCAAGCAGGCCTAATACAAACGCAAAACTGGCTACAAGTTGTAGCCAGTCTGCAAGGGTTACCGTGGGTGTCATGGCCGTCCTTACTGCAGGTTCTTCATGCGCTCGGAGGCCGGGACCACGCGCGTGAGGCGAATGCCGTAGCGGTCGTTGACCAGCACCACTTCGCCTTGCGCCACAGCTGTGTTGTTGACCATCAGGTCTAGGGGCTCGCCGGCAATGCGGTCTAGCTCCACCACGCTGCCTTGGGTGAGGCGCATCAAGTCGCGGATCTTAATGACCGCGCGGCCCACCTCAATAGATAGGGTCACGGGTATGTTCTCCAACACATCGGCGTTGATGGTGTTGGTGTCGGGTTGTGTTTGTTCGTCGCTCATGGCTATGTCCTAAATCTTAGAAAATTACAGCTGATCGGGGTCGACCATGGCTTGTATCTTGGCGGCTATTTGGCTACCCACGCTGCCCACCTCTACGTCAAACGCGGGAATATCTGTAAAGTACGCGCGTGCCAAATCTGGTTTTTTGAAGTACAGCACGTCGCCTTCTTTCATGGTTTCCAGCTGCGACAGGGGCACGGTCAAGTGGCCCAACAACACCTGCATCTCTAAACCAGAGTCGTGCACGGCGGCCTCCAAGTCCACGCGCCACTGCTTGTCTGAGGCCTCATTGCCGTCTCCCGACTGCACGCGGCTGCGCAACAAATCACGGATGGGCTTGAGCGACGCGTAGGGGTAGACCAAGTCCACAAAACCTCGGCCGTACTCGGTAGGCTCGGCGTCAAAGCGGCTGAGAATGACCAGGTCGTTCTCGTCGGCAATTTGCGCAAATTGGGGGTTGATCTCTGAGCTCACATGCTCAAAGTCCAAGGCGTAAATGGGTGCCCATGCGTCTTTTATAGACTTTATGAACACGTCCAAAATGATCTTGATGATGCGCGACTCGGTGGGCGTAAACATACGCCCTGCGGGCAGCTGGCCCACGCCACGGCCGAAGCCGCCGAAGAAGCTGTCCAGCGAGCTGAACACCACGGTGGGCTCAATCACCACCATGCAGTGGCCGCGCAAAGGGCTGGCGCGCATGATGTTGACGCTCAAAGGCGCGCGCAGCGTTTTCAAGTAGTCGCCAAAACGCGTGATTTGCACGCGTGCTGGGTTAACACGCGGACTGGTGCGCAGCACCTCCAGCATGCCCAAGCGGAACTGGCGAATGAAGCGCTCGTTGATCATGTCGATCGCCGAGATGTTCACCCCCAGACTGCTGTCCTCGCTGGCCAAGTCGTGCTTGCGCACATTGGCTTGGGTGTTGTAGCCCGTGTCGACCTCGACCGAGCCGTCGCTCATGCCTGCGGCAAGAGCGTCCAGTTCTTCAGGGGTCAGTAGCGGTTGGTCCACAGTGGTGCCTTGTTCTATGTTCTA
>JANREF010000113.1:5983-7410 GCA_030726195.1 Burkholderiaceae bacterium
TGTTCTATGTTCTAAATACTGGCATGTATTGGCGTTGAATACAGGGCTTTACTGCACCACAAAGTTGGTGAAGTACACCTCTTCAATGCCACCAAAGTCTTCGTACTTTTCCAATACAGCGTTCATCTCCAACTTGATCTTCATCGCCAAGTCTTTTCTGAAGCTGGGCATGGCCAAGTCGGCTTCGGTGACCTGACGCAGCAAGTCCAACACCGCAGAACGCAGCGCGAATTCGTGCTTGTCTACGTTGGTGAATACGCGGTCGTCGTAGTTGGTCATGATGGCCACTTGCACCTGAATCACTTTGCGTGAGTTGGTGATGTTGGCCAGCATTTCACGCTCTAGCTCTTTGTAGTGGTACTCGAAGCGGGTCAGCTCGGGCGACTCTTTGGTCACGCGCTGCGGGCCTGCAGCTGCAACGGCGTCTGCCTCTTCTTTGGCTTTCGCCTCCAAAGCGGCCACCTGCTGCTCGGCTGCAACGTCGTCGGCTTTGTTGAAAAAGCCTGTGAAGAACAGCGTAGCGCCCACCGCACCGACGAGCAGCACCAGCACCAAAACCACAATCAAAATGATTTTCAGCATGCCACCGCGCTTGGTGCCTTCTTCTTCGTCTTCAATTTCGTCAGCCATAGCTCTACCTACTTTCAAAAAACTGCAGCGCACTCAAGCGTGTCGCTGCCTCATCTGTTACACATACCGCGTGGGTGTTAGGCCCAAATGCTCAAAGGCCCATCACCATTCAAACCCGTGACCTGCGCAGCCGCAGCCGACGACAAACCGTCGTTTTCTACCGCCTTTGCGCCTGCCAACTGGGTGCCCGACCCGCTCTGCTCCTGCTGCGGTGTCGGATTTCCGTGGTTTTTCTGGCTATTTCCGCCATTTACAAGTACGGAAGCAATATTTGTTCCAGCTTGGTTTAATGCGTCGCGCAATTTGGGCAAACTGTCTTGCAACAGGTCTCGGGTCAAGGCGTTGCTGGCGGCAAACTTGGCTTCCAACTCGCCATTGCGCATGTGCAAATCAACGTCTACCGTGCCCAGGTTGGCCGGCTTGAGCGTGAGCTGCATGCTCCACTGACCTTTGGCAATTTGGCTGGCAATGCGTGCGCCCATGGCCTCACCCATGCGATGGGCGATGGATTGGTATAGCTCGTTGCGCTGCGCCATGAGCGCGCCTGGCGCGTGCAAGGGCACACCCAAAGGCTGCATAGAGCGCGGCACGGCGCTCGCTCCCGTGAGCTTGTCCAAGCCCGTCAAGCCGCCAGCGCCGTCGCCCCCCAGCACATCTGCGCCGGTGCGGCTGCTGAGCAAGCCTTGTATGTCGTCCTCGGTGACGCCTGCCAACACCATGGCTTGCGCGGCCGCCGCGTGGGCTGATGCACCCACGCCCACCAACGCACCGCCCTTTAAACCAGACGCGAGCAACTG
>JANREF010000114.1:0-3581 GCA_030726195.1 Burkholderiaceae bacterium
AACCCGGTTTGATCTGGTGGCGCGAGCCACTGATGTGGCTGGTCGTTGGCGGCCCGGCCGTGGTGGTGGTGGCAGCCCTGTACACGGTGTGGATTGCTGCGACCAACATAGACCCGCTCATAGACAAACGCGCGCCCAACCAAACCAATGCGGCGCAACACCAACGTGCCGTGGGCTTGGGTGACATGCCCGCCGGTCAAGCCCGCAACCACGTGGCCACGCCCGAGCAGGCCTTGCCAGCGCAGTAAGCGCGCCGCATTGTTTGTCTGCTGAGTTGTTCGCTGAGTTGTTACCACTGGCCGCGGCTTGCACCGCACCAACCTTGTACCCCACCACAGCGACCCCCCTTACCACCACTACTACCACCATCACAGGGACCCAACGCTCATGAGCACAGCACACACCAACGCGCAAGCCGCGACCGGCATGGCAGGCAGCACCACCCAGCGCGTGGTGCGCATTGTGTGGCCTGCTTTTCTGGGTGCAGGTCTGATGGAAATGTTGGTGTTTGCATTTGTAAACCCCAGCGACTTGCACTGGGGCCAAGGCCTGCTTGGCATAGAGCCAGCGGGTGTGTACACCGTGGCCTTCTTTGCGTTTTGGGCCGTCACCGCTGCATCCAGCGGGTTGACCGTGCTGCTGGTACAGCCGTTTTGCAACGACACGGCCAATGTTGGTGCTGGTACTGTGGACGCAGCTATCAGTGGCAAGGCCAACGGCCAATAAACCCGACTACCTGTGCGGGTCTCAACTACCGCGCAAGCCTACAACGACCGCGCCTCAGGCGCCGCCAACGAGCGCAGACCGTCCATGTTGATTATCTTGATGTGACGCTGCTTCACCTCAATGAGCGTGTCATCCACAAACTTAGAAAACGTGCGACTCACGGTCTCTAGCTTCATGCCCAAGTAGCTGCCAATTTCTTCGCGTGTCATGCGCAACACCATCTCGCTGGCCGAGAAGCCACGCGCGTTCAGGCGCTGGGCCAGGTTGACCAAGAATGCGGCCAGTCGCTCCTCGGCGCGCATGCTCCCCAGCATCATCATCATGCCTTGATCGCGCACCAGTTCGCGGCTCATCACGCGGTGTATGTGGTGTTGCAGCGTAGGAAAGTCACGTGAAATGGCCTCCATGTTGTCGTACGGCATGACGCACACCTCGGCATCCTCCAGGGCGATAGCGTCGCAGGTGTGTTGGCTATTCACAATGCCGTCCATACCCAAAATCTCGCCGGCCATTTGGAAGCCCGTCACCTGCTCGCGTCCATCTGGTGCCGTGATCAATGTCTTGAAAAAGCCTGAGCGCACGGCATACATGGCGTCAAAGCGCTGGCCCGCATTGAACAACGACTGGCCCTTATTCACCCGCTTGCGGTTGGAGACCACTCGGTCGATCTGTTCGATTTCCGTTTGTGACAGGCCCACAGGCATGCACAAATCACGCAAGTTGCAGCTGGAGCAAGCAACAGCAGTTGTTGATATACCGATATTTGACATGCTTCTCATTGTGCGCGCTTTTTATGGCGTTGCGGCCAAGGTGTTGTCGCAATTGTTCAATTTGAACAACGATCTAAGGCTGAAGCAGGCGGGAAAAAGTCGTAAAAAGTACAGGAAAAAGTCGCAGCAGGGTGCACGCCGCACGCGGTCAAGGCGCGGTGAATAGGCCTTGAACAAGCCGCCAGCCTGCTTCAAAAGAGATTCAAACAAACTACAAACAACCCCAAACAACTTCAAACAACTTCAAACGCACTTCAAGGCCAGTAGTTGTAGACGCTGGGTTGAGCAGTTGGCGCATCAGCGAGATGGACGTGTTGGTTCCAGCTCGCGACTGGCTTTCCCGCGATGGCCTGGCTTGACCTAGGTCAACACCCCCGCGCGCTGGCGTGGGCATAGTTCAAGTTATGCCTCACCCCATTACTGCCGATGAATTGGCGCGCTTCGATATCAGCGGCCCGCGCTACACGTCTTACCCCACCGCCGACCGCTTTGTCGAGGCCTTCACCGCCACCGACTACGAGTCCGCGCTGCGTGTGTGCAGTCCCGCACCGCTGTCGCTGTATGTCCATGTGCCGTTTTGCGAGTCGGTGTGCTACTACTGTGCTTGCAACAAGGTGGTCACCAAGCACCACAGCAAAGCCAAGCGCTACTTGCAGTACCTAGAGCGCGAGCTGGCGTTGGTGGTGGCGCAAGTGGGGCAGGGCCATGCGGTGTCGCAACTGCACTTTGGCGGCGGCACGCCCACGTTTTTAAACGACGACGAACTGCGCCAGTGCATGGCCATGCTGCGCGCCCACTTCAACTGTTTGCCCACTGGCGAGTACGCCATCGAGGTGGACCCGCGAACCGTATCGGCGCAGCGCTTGCAAGCCCTGTGGGACATGGGCTTCAACCGCCTGAGCTTTGGCGTGCAAGACTTTGACCCGCAGGTACAAGTGGCCGTGCACCGTGTGCAGCCCTTTGAGCAAGTGCAGGCCTTGGTGGAGCAGGCCCGCACGATTGGATTTGGCGCCATCAACGTCGACCTGATTTATGGCCTGCCACTGCAAACGCCACACAGCTTTGCCACCACGCTCACGCAAGTGCAAACCATCAAGCCCGAGCGCATTGCCGTGTACGGCTACGCCCACTTGCCCTCGCGCTTCAAGCCACAGCGTCGTATTCATGCCGCCGAGCTGCCCAGCGCGAGCGACAAGCTGCGCATGCTGTCTCTGGCCTTGGACATGTTGGGCGATGCGGGCTATGACTACATTGGTATGGATCACTTTGCATTGCCCACCGACGCGCTGTCTGTGGCCAAGCGCCAAGGGCGTTTGCACCGCAACTTCCAGGGCTACTCCACGCAGCCCGATTGCGACGTGATTGCATTGGGTGTGTCGGCCATTGGCCGGGTGGGCAGCACGTACAGCCAAAACGCCAAAACGCTAGAGGCTTATTACGACGCGCTAGACAGCAACGAGCTGCCCGTTGTGCGCGGCATGCGCCTGAGCCGCGAAGACGTGGTGCGCCGTGCCGCCATCATGGCCATCATGTGCAACGGGCGCATTGAGTTTGAAGACTTCAACACCGCCTATGTGGTGGACTTTCAAAGCTACTTCGCCAAAGAGCTGGACAGCCTACACGAGCTGCAAGCCGCCGGTATGGTGGTGTGCAACGCGCAAAGCCTGCAAGTCACGGCCAAGGGCTGGTACGTGGTGCGCGTGGTGGCCATGGCCTTTGATGGTTACTTGGACTTCGCCCGCGACAGTGAGCGTTTCTCACGTGTGTTGTAGCGCCCGATCCAAAGCGTGGCCTGCAGCGCATGTGGCGTGCGCTGGAGCCTGCAAGCTGCTGCGCATTCAGCTCTAAGGCCACAAGCACCCAACACCCACCCCAGTACCTAGGGCGCCACCAACGCGCCACCAACCCCAACCTACAATGCCCGCATGAGTGTTTTGTCACAACTGGCCACGCCTGTGCTGGCCGCATTGTCTATGGGCTTGCTGGGCGGGCCGCACTGCATCGCCATGTGTGGCGCGGCCTGTGCCGGCATTGCGCGCGCCAGTGGCCAAGACCAACAAGCACTGTGGCGTTTCCAAGTGGGGC
>JANREF010000114.1:3591-7364 GCA_030726195.1 Burkholderiaceae bacterium
TTGCTGGGTTACAGCATCTTGGGTGCGGTGGTGGCCGGCTCCGTGCAGGCCATGGGTTGGTTGGGCCAAAACACCGACATCGTGCGCCCGCTGTGGGCCAGTTTTCATGTGCTGGCGGCACTCATGGGCGTAAGCCTCATGGTGTTGGGACGCCAGCCCTACTGGATGGACGGCATGGCACAACGCCTGTGGCGCTGGAGCAAGCCGCGCTTACAAGGCCATAGCACCAACACGCCACTGCTCATTGGCATGTTGTGGTCGCTCATGCCGTGTGGTTTGTTGTACTCCGCGCTGCTGGTAGCGGCCTTGTCCAATAACGTGTGGCAAGGTGGCCTCACCATGGCCGCCTTTGCACTCGGTAGTGGCTTGTCCATGACTTTGGGTGCGTGGTGGCTGCTGCGCATTCGCGCCAATCCCAGTGGGCACTGGGCCATTCGCGCAGCGGGTCTGGCCTTGCTGGGCATGTCCAGCTGGGCCATTTACATGGGCATCACCGCACCCACTGGCCTGTGGTGTTAGTGCGCTGCGTGCGGCTGTTTGCCGGTGGTGGCCAGTACCACACCGGCTAGCGCAATGGCAAACGCCAGCGCTTGTAAACCCGTCATCACTTCGCCAAAAAACAGCACGCCGATGGCGGCTGCACTGATGGGCAGCATCACGGTAAACACGCCGGCCTGGTGGGCTTGCACGCCTTTCAAGCCTGTCATCCACAGCCACACCGTGAGCATGCTCGCGGCAATGGCATAAAACAGCAGCAACGCCCAGTTGCTGGGGGTGACCACGGCAAAGTCAAATTGCGTGAGCCAATACAAGCCTGCAGGCGTGGTGAGCGCCAAGCCCCACACGTTGATCACAGAGGCAATGCGCTTGGGGCTGAGGTGTGCGGTGAGGTGTTTGCCAATCACGGCATACGCCGCTTCGCAGCACACCGCACCAAATACCAACACGTTGCCCAGCCATGCGTAGGGGTGGCTTGTGTCCACCTCGGCGTGGCTGATGCTGGCGTACAAACCAATGCCCACAATGGCGCAGGCAATGGCCAACAGCGAGCGCCGACTCAACCGCTCTTTTAAAAACACCGCGCTTTGCAAGGCCACCATGGCGGGGATGGCCGACAAAATCACGCCCGCTGCGCTGGCGCTGGTCAGGCTCACGCCGTAGAGCATGCAAATAGAAAACAAGAAGTTGCCCAGAAACGACTCCAAGAACAACAGCCGCTTGGTGTGCGCAGACAGCGGCAGCTCGTGTGCGGGCTTTTTCAGCCAACCCGCCATGGCCACAGTGGCAATGCCAAAGCGCAACCAGGCCAGCAAGAACACGGGAAACACCGCCACCAACGGCTTGGACAACGCCACGTAAGAGCCCACCAGCGCCATGCTGGTGGCCAAGCAAGTGAAGGCAATCCAAGGTTTCATAGGGCGCTAGCTTAGAGCATTTCACAGGCGAATCAATCGTTTCACAATGCGACATGATTGGATGCTGCGCTGCATCAAAATTTCTCATGGTGAGAAAGTTGTTTTCGCATTGAGAAATTGAAGTTATTTATTGTTGTTTTATTTGAATAAAATAAATTGTCTTATATAAGACACAAGATCAAAATAACTCTTATACAAGACTTATAGTAGACACCATGGTCAGTCGCTCAGCACTGATGCACCACTTGCTTGTTTTTAACCTTCTAGGAGTGTCCTCATGACCCAACTCACCCGCGACCAACAAATTGCAGCCCTGAAAAAAGACTGGGCCGAAAACCCACGCTGGAAAGGCGTGAAGCGCAACTACACCGCCGAAGACGTCGTTCGCCTGCGCGGCAGCTTGCAGCCCGAGTACACGCTGGCCAAGCGCGGTGCTGAAAAGCTGTGGGACAAAGTCAACGGTGGCGCCAAAAAGGGCTACGTGAACGCATTTGGCGCCATCTCTGCTGGCCAAGCCATGCAGCAAGCCAAAGCAGGCCTCGAAGCCGTGTACCTGTCAGGCTGGCAAGTGGCCGCCGACGGCAACACCTCCGAAACCATGTACCCAGACCAGTCGCTGTACGCCTACGACTCCGTACCCACCATGGTTCGCCGCATCAACAACACCTTCAAGCGCGCAGATGAAATTCAGTGGGCGCGTGGTACCAACCCAGGCGATGCCGAGTTCATCGACTACTTCCTGCCCATCGTGGCCGACGCTGAAGCCGGTTTCGGCGGCGTGCTCAATGCGTTTGAGCTCATGAAAAACATGATCGCCTCCGGCGCAGCAGGCGTGCACTTTGAAGACCAACTGGCCGCTGTGAAAAAGTGTGGCCACATGGGCGGCAAAGTGTTGGTGCCTACGCAAGAAGCCATTGAAAAGCTCAACGCAGCGCGTTTCGCGGCCGACGTCATGGGCGTGTCCACCATCGTGTTGGCCCGCACCGATGCGGAAGCTGCCAACCTCATCACCAGCGACCACGACGCCAACGACAAGCCATTCCTCACCGGTGAGCGCACCCAAGAAGGCTTCTACCGCGTGAAAAACGGCTTGGAGCAAGCCATCAGCCGTGGTGTGGCCTATGCGCCCCACGCCGACTTGGTGTGGTGTGAAACTGGCGTGCCAGACATTGGCTTTGCCCGCGAATTTGCCCAAGCCGTGCACGCCGCGTGCCCAGGCAAGCTGCTCAGCTACAACTGCTCACCATCGTTCAACTGGAAGAAAAACCTCAACGACAGCCAGATCGCTTCTTTCCAAGAAGACTTGGCCGCATTGGGCTACAAGTACCAGTTCATCACCTTGGCTGGCATCCACATCAACTGGTACAACACCTTCAAGTTCGCCAAGGCCTACGCTGGCGGCGAAGGCATGAAGCACTACACCGAAATGGTGCAGGAGCCCGAATTCGCAGCCCGCGAAGACGGCTACACCTTCGTGTCACACCAGCAAGAAGTGGGTGCAGGCTACTTCGACGAAGTGACCACCGTCATCCAAGGCGGCACATCTTCAGTGAAGGCCCTCACAGGTTCTACCGAAGAAGAGCAGTTCCACTAAGCTGTGGCAAGCGCGCCGAGTCCGGCGCTTGCTTCAACAAGCCATCTGATGCTGCGGTGTCGGGTGGCTTTTTTACGTCTGCTGTGCCGCCGTTTCTCGTCAGACTCCCTACACACGGGACACACGCCACACGCGGGACACACCGGACGCATGCGACAAGCCCTCGCTGGGCCAGCTGGTGTAATGGTGCACAACCAAGTCTCGTATGACACACGCCAACACCCACGCCGACACATCTACCAGCGCCCCAAGCACCCCTGGCCGCCCGATCAGTCCAACCCCATCGCCTTCATCCAGCGGCCAGTCTCCCAGCCAGCTTGCGCTGTTGTACGGCTTGGGTGCGGTGCTCATCTGGGGTGGTTACATGGCTTTGGCGCGCGCCGGTGTGAGCCAAGGCCTTACGGGCTTTGACTTTGCGTTCATCCGCTCGGCTGTGGCCGGACCCATCATGCTGCCATGGCTGCTGCGCCACCAGCCCTTGCAGTTGGCCGGTATTGGCCTGCTCAAAGGCCTGGCCATGGTGTTGTTTGCCGGGCCTGTGTTCATTGCTGTGGGGGTAGGGGGCTACGCTTATGCACCGCTGGCCCACGGGGCGGTGGTGCAGCCCGCGACCATTGTGGTGGCGTCATCGTTGCTGGCGTGGTGGCTGCTCAAAGAGCGCCCACCGCGCACACGTGTGCTCGGTATTGGCCTCATCGTGCTGGGCTTGTGCCTCATCTCCGGCCCCAGCCTGCTCAAGGGCGACGTGCACACCTTGCTGGGCG
>JANREF010000115.1:0-802 GCA_030726195.1 Burkholderiaceae bacterium
GTGCACACCATGCTGGCTTTGCCGTTCGCGGTGCTGATTACCTTTTCTTTATTTAGTGCCGTCCCTACAGAGCTCGAAGAGGCCGCATGGGTGTTTGGCTGCACCAAGGTCGAAGCGTTTCGGCGCGTGGTGTTGCCGATTGCGTTGCCTGGCTTGGCGGCGTCCGCAATCTTCGCATTTGTGATTTCTTGGAATGAGGTGTTTGCCAGCTCAGTATTGATGATCCAAAACCGGACGCTCACCGCTTTCTTGTTACAAAACCTCGATGTATCACCTATGCACATGAAGTTTGCCGGCGGTGCTTTGTTGGTGCTGCCTGCAGCTACTTTTATGTTTTTAATCCGTAAGCATCTTTTTGCGATGTGGGGCATTTCTAACCGTTAACTTATGGCAAATATTGCAATTCAAAACATCACCAAATCCTTTGGAAGCTATAACGCCCTGAAGGGCGTTGGTTTAGCGGTAGCCGATCAGGAGTTCTTGGTGTTACTGGGTGCGTCGGGGTGCGGCAAATCAACGCTGTTGCGCATCATCGCGGGTTTAGAGTCTGCCGATTTGGGTGAAGTGCATGTTGGCGGTGAGCGCATAGACCAGTTGCAAGCCAAAGACCGTCGGTTGGCTATGGTGTTTCAAAACTATGCGGTATTTCCTCACCTCACAGTGTTCGAGAACATCGCCTTTGGGTTGCGTATGCACAAGCAGCCACAAGCGACGGTCGCGGCAAAGGTTGAACAGGTTGCGCGCATGGTGCATTTGGAGGCGTTGCTCGATCGATACTCAGGTCAGCTATCCGGTGGACAGC
>JANREF010000115.1:812-7336 GCA_030726195.1 Burkholderiaceae bacterium
TCCCGCCATGCGGGACCGCTACCCGCACGAATTCTCCGGTGGACAGCGTCAGCGTGTGGCTTTGGCTAGGGCGCTTGCGGTTGAGCCTCGGGTGATGTTGATGGATGAGCCGTTGTCCAACTTAGACGCTTTGCTTCGCCTTGAGATGCGTGCCGAGTTGAAATCAATTTTGGCGGCTAGTAAAACGACCACGATTTATGTGACCCATGACCAAGTTGAAGCAATGAGTTTGGCAGACCGAATTGCTGTGATGCACCACGGGGTGATCGTGCAGTGCGATACACCGTTGGAAATTTACCGAAATCCTGTCAATACCTTTGTTGCAGGATTTATTGGTAACCCACCCATGAACTTTATCGCAGCGCAGGCCGTCCAAGACGGCGTTTTTGAAGCGCGTGGCTTGCGATTGCAAGGGCCTAAGGGGTGCCGTGAGCTGCTGTTGGGTATTCGACCAGAGGACATGCAACTCAGCAACGCAGGCTTTGCATGCCAAGCTGGTTTGATCGAGCCGTTGGGGCCCAATGTATTGGTGACCGACGTGCAGGGTGGGGAAGTTTTTCGGGCTGCGTTGCCCAGCACAGCAACGGTATCAAAAGGACATTCACTTTTTCTACAACCTGACCTTGAACGCGTGCGATGGTTTACGCGCGATGGACAATCTGTGAAGTCAACATCATGAGTACAAACACACTATCCAGCACCGCAGATATGTTGAGCGAGGCTGAACGCATTTTGCGCCTCAATGACAAGGGCGGGTATACGGTACCAACACACGGTTTGTATCCGTTTCAATGGAACTGGGACTCATGCCTCACCGCTTTGGGGCAGGCGTCTTTCGACGAGTCGCGCGCGTGGTTAGAAATAGAGACTTTGGTCGCTCACCAATGGGAAGATGGCATGGTGCCGCACATCGTTTTTCATGTCGAAAACGATGGCTATTTCCCTGGCCCAGCGGTATGGGGAACTGGGCGACATACGCCCACCTCCGGTATCACGCAGCCTTCTGTCATGGGCTTGGTAATAGAACAGCTATGGCGTCGCGGGTCAAAAACGGAAGCCCTGAAGTTACGTTGCCGCGAGTTGGTGTTCGCTGCTAACCGTTGGCATGCTTGGTTTTACACCTGTCGTGATCCCCGCGACACGGGGTTAGTCGCGCTGTTACACCCCTGGGAATCTGGCCGCGATAACTCATGTGATTGGGATGTTGCGCTAGCAGCGGTGCAGGCGGAGAACGTGACCCCGTATACCCGCCGCGACACGCAGCACGTCGACGCCAGCCAACGCCCCACCAAGTTTGAATACGATCGTTACATTGCGTTGGTTGAGTTGTTCAGAGCGTGTAACTGGGACAACACCAAGCTGCACGATGCATCGCCATTCCAAGTGGTGGATCCGGGCTTTAACGCCATTTTGATCCATTCGGACCAAGCCCTTGCTCGGCTCGCAGCAGACATCGGTGAGACCGCTATCAGTGAGATGGCAGAGGCACGCGCTAGCCGCGCTTTACAGGCCCTGGACACCTTGTGGAGTGCCGATAAGGGGCAGTACATAGCCTACGACCGCATTAAGCAAAAACCGGTCGACAGCGCAAGTATTGGTGGTTTGTTGCCGGTATTGGTGTTGCCTGCAGGACACCCGAACCAAGCGCACATTTGCAAGAGTATTGGACGAATTTTGGATCTTGCGCCCTATGGCGTCGCCAGTCATGACCCCGAAGATGCGCGCTTTGACAGCAAGCGATACTGGCGCGGCCCATCGTGGCTTGTTGTGAACTACCTGCTAATTAAAGGGTTGCTACAGAATGAACAACCCGCGCTCGCGGAGCGTATTCGTCAGGCTAGCTTGCGCTCGATAGCCAAAAGCGGCTGTGCTGAATACTACGACCCCCACACCGCTGAACCCTTGGGCGGCAAAACCTTTACTTGGACCGCCGCGATGGTCATTGAATTTTTGCGTGACGCCCGCTGATAATGTCGCATGTCTATTCAACAGCTCGCAAAAGACTTGGGTCTCTCAATATCGACAGTTTCGCGGGCCCTAAACGGTTACTCAGACGTTTCTGAAGCGACACGCGAGCGTGTCGCTGCCCGCGCTGCGGCTCTGAACTACACGCCGCACCCAGGGGCTCGCAGTCTAAAGTCTGGTAAGTCCTATGCCGTTGGCGTGATTCTTCCGGCCAACGAAGTAACAGGGGGCTTCATGGACCCCATGTACTCTAGCCTTTTGGGTGGTGTGAGTCGTGGGCTTAAAGCTGGAGGCTACAACCTGGTTGTGAGTACCAATGGCGGGGTCTCGGTGCCAGCAGAGCTGGAACTGTACGATCAGTTTTTGCGCGCCAAGTGGTTTGATGGTTACATCGTTGTGCGAACACGTATTCAAGACCCGCGGATCACGACATTGATGAAGCACCAGGTACCTTTCGTGACCTACGGTCGTACCGAAACTGAAGGGAACGGGTATTGGGTGGATACCGACAACGAGCAGGCGTTTTTTTTAGCGACACAACGCCAAATTGCGTTTGGTCACCGTAACATTGCGCTGCTCAATGGCCCAGAAGAGTTCATGTTCGCTGCCCTACGCGAGAAGGGCTATACGCGCGCCATGAACAGCGCCGGCTTAAGGCCAGCGCCCCATCAAGTGCTGCACGGTAGCTTGACAGAAAAAGCCGGTTACGACCTGACGGAAAAACTGATCGCTTCAGACAAACCACCGACAGCCTTGTTGTGTGCTACGGATGCAATGGCAATCGGCGCAATTGCCGCTTGTCGCAACCACGGCTTGTTGGTTGGGCAGCAGATATCAGTGGTGGGCTACGGCAACAGCGACGCAGGCCAATTTTGCGTGCCTCAACTCACCACCATCGCGCATGACTTACAAAACAACGGTCTGCACTTGGCTGAGTTATTACTCACGAGGTTGCGGGGCGAAACACCAGCACGGTCGCACTTTTTAGAGACAGTACAAGTAATCGATCGGTCCTCGGATGGGCCTCGAACCTGAGGTAATCGCCAAATACACCAACCGTGCGTGGTGGTTGAAACGCTGTGCAACCAATCAAGGACACAACCGTTTGCTTACTGCGCGTTCGGGAAGAAAAGTTGTTCGCCACCAATAGCGTAGCTCGCAATGGCCGATTGGCCGGCTGGGCTTAACACCCAATTCACAAACTGCTGGCCTAGCGCGGTTTTAACGTGTGGGTGTTTGGCCGCGCTGACCAACATGATGCCGTATTGGTTAAACAAGCGCTTGTCACCCTCCAGCAGCACGCTTAAGTCACCACGGTTTTTAAAGTTGAGCCAAGTTGCGCGGTCAGTCAGTGCGTAGGCATTGCTGGCAGAGGCCATGTTCAAAGCAGGGCCCATGCCGCAGCCGCATTCTTTGTAGCCAGCGCCTTTGCTGGCAGTGTCGCCCAGCAGTTTCCAGTAGCGCAGCTCGGCAGCGTGTGTGCCGCTTTTATCACCACGGGAAATGAATGGGGCACCTTCAGCGGCAATGCGCTGCAAGCCGTTGCCAATGTCATTGCCGCGCGCGCCGGCAGGGTCTGACTTGGGGCCAACGACTACGAAGTCGTTGTACATCACGTTGTAGCGCTTATCCGCAAAACCATCGGCCACAAACACGTTTTCTTTCGCGGTGTCGTGCACAAACAGCACGTCTGCGTCACCACGCCGTGCCATGTCAATGGCTTGGCCTGTGCCCAGTGCCACAACCTTGACGTCTATGCCTGAGGCTTGTTTGAACATAGGCAATATATGTGCAAACAGGCCCGACTGTTCGGTGGATGTGGTGGACGCCACCACGATGGACGACGTTTGGGCCTGCGCATGCAGCCCCAAGCTAAGCAACAGGGCGGTTGCAGCCAACTTCAGGGAAGTGGTAATCGGGTTCATCAGATTTCTCCTTTTATAAAAGCCAACGCTTCTGGACACTGCGCCGCGAGATGCGACTCGTTAAAAAATTGCTCAACTGGCATATCAGCCAGCAGCCTGCCTTGCTGCAAATACCACACGCGCTGGGCCAAGCGCTTCACTTGACCCAGGTTGTGGCTACTAAAAATCAGTGTGCTGTCGTCTCTTTGTGCAAACGTGGCAATCAGGGTTTCCACGTCCCGTTTGGCATGGGGATCCAGGCTGGCTGTGGGCTCGTCTAGCAGCCACAAGCGTGGGCGCAGCACCCAAGCTCTTGCCAATGCCATGCGCTGAAGTTGGCCCCCAGACAAGGTCCGGCCGTTTTGCTCCGCCACCGCTTGCAGCCCCATTTTGTGAAGGGCTTGTAGGGCCAAAGACTTGGTGTGCGCCCACGGTACAGACTGCAGCCACAGCGCCACGCGTATGTTGTTGAGCGCGCTCATGCGCATGGCGTAGGGCCGCTGAAACAGCATGGCCATTGCGCCTTTTTCTGATAGCGATGGTGCGCGCCACGCGTCACCTTGTGTGGCTTGCAAACCGTGTAAGGCACGCAGCAAGGTACTTTTGCCGCTGCCGTTGGGCCCGATGATGGCAATGCGTTCACCAGCGTGCACCTGTACGGTGATGTGTTGCAGCGCCTTGACTTGACGCAGACCACCCATTGAGGCGCTGACTTGTTGCCAGTTGAACAGCATCACACAGCCCCCTGTGCTGGTGCGATGTCCACGCGTTCACGCCATAGGCGAACCCACGACACGGCGGCGTTGAGTAGCAGTACCAACAGCAACAGCACCACCCCCAGGCCCAGCGCCATGGGCAAATCACCCTTGCTGGTCTCTAGCGCAATGGCTGTGGTCATCACCCGCGTAAACCCCTCAATGTTGCCACCCACAATCATCACGGTGCCCACCTCGGCAATGGCACGGCCAAATACCGCCAACAAAACCGTCAGCAAGGCGTAGCGCTCATCCCAACCCAGTAACAAACCCCGGCTCAGTGTGGTGGCACCCACCGATAGCAACTGCTCGCCGTAACGCTGGTCTGCGTCTTCAATGGCCTGGCGGGTGAGGGCTGTTGCGATGGGTAGCACCAGTAGGGTTTGGGCTATCACCATGGCTTGAAAAGTAAACAACCAGCCCAAAAAGCCCAGAGGCCCGGAGCGTGACAACAGCAGATACACCACCAAGCCCACCACTACCGCCGGAACACCCAGTGATGTGTTGAGCAGCGTGAGCACCAGGTTGCGACCTTTAAAACGTGCCACTGCAAGCCAAGCGCCCAAAGCCATGCCCATGCCGCAGGCCAGCAGTGTGGCTGTGGCGCTCACGCCCACCGAGCGCGTGACCACGCCCCACAGCACGGGATCGGCTGCGGTGATGAGCGCTAGTGCTTGTAACAAGCTGTCAGAGAAGGTCGTCATATGGATTGCAAATACTAGATGTATTGACGAGGCAGCGCAGGGCAGGGGTGCAAGTTATGTATTTGTTTGCATAAGCACGGCTTGTGTGGCGGACTCGATATGCCTTCGAATTCAGGCACACTTCGCGTATGCGAAAAGTACTTTTGAGTTATCAGTTGGCCGACAGCCGCGCGTCTGAGCCACACATACAAAACGACTTGTTGGATTTGTTGTTTGCCGTGCGTACACAGGGCTCTATTTCAGCCGCTGCGCGCGACATGGGCTTGTCTTATCGACACGTTTGGGGCCTTCTCAAAGACTGGGAAGTGAAGTTGGCGCAGCCATTGTTGCTGTGGGAGCGTGGCCAAGCCGCGTTGCTAACACCTTTTGCGGACAAGTTGTTGTGGACTGAGCGCTTGGCTCAAGCTCGGCTCGCGCCAAAAATTGATGCCATGCGTGCAGAGCTGGAGCGCACGTTGGCACTTGCATTTGAGGCCAATGCCCATGTGCTCAGCCTGTTTGCCAGCCACGACGATGCCTTGCCGCAGTTGCAAACGCATGCCTCTGGACAAGGCGTGCACCTAGATATTCAGTTTGGCGGCAGCCTGTCGGCGCTTGAGGCGCTGAACAGCGGGCAATGTGCGTTGGCAGGTTTCCATGTGCGCGACAACCCCAGTGCTACCAGTCTGTCAGCGCGCACTTACAAACCACTGCTTAAAACAGGCGAGCACAAGTTGTTGGGCTTTGCCACGCGTCAACAAGGCCTCATGGTGGCTGCTGGCAACCCACGGCGCATCGACGGCTTTAAGCACATAGCCCATTGGCGGCTGCGTTACGTTAACCGCACGTCTGGCTCTGGCACACGGGTGCTGCTTGACGAATTGCTCAAAGAGCAGGGCGTGCAGGCCAAGCAAGTACTGGGCTATGACCGCTGTGAGCCATCACACAGTGCGGTAGCCCTAGCAGTGGCCAGTGGTGAGGCAGATGTGGGTTTGGGTACGCAGTCGGCCGCTGTCGCCCACGGCTTGAGCTTTGTACCGTTGCTGCAAGAGCATTACTACTTGGTGTGCCGCAAGCAAGTGCTTAGTCAGCCGGCGGTACAGGCCTTGCAACTTATTTTGCAAAGCCCTGAATGGTCAACATTGCTGGGTGCGGTGCCCGGGTATTTGAGCTACCAAAGCGGTAGGGTATTGTCGCTGCGCCAAGCGTTGCAGTGG
>JANREF010000116.1 GCA_030726195.1 Burkholderiaceae bacterium
GTGCTTGGCGCGCACATGGCCAAAGCCTTTGATGGGCTCGACCACGTTGGCCAATGCCATGGCTTGCTCGCGGTTGGCTACGTTCAGGCCTGCGGTGAGGGCTTGCACCAAGCGCAGGTAGTCGTCGCGCAACGCCCGCTCGGCGGCACGCTCTTCGGTGTAACCAAAGACATCCAACACCGTGCCGCGCAGGCCTTTGAACTTGGCCAACACCGCAAAAGCCGTCATGACCCAGGGGCCAAAGCGCGACTTGGTGAGCTCGCCTTTGGCATTGCGCTTGGACAACAAGGGCGGTGCCAAATGGAAGTTCAGGGTGTAAGTGCTGCCAAACTCTTTGTTCAATCTGGTCTTGAACGCAGGGTCGGCATGCAAGCGCGCAACCTCGTATTCGTCTTTGATGGCCATCATGCGGTAGAGCTGCTTGGCCACGACATCGGTGAGGGCCAAGTCGGCGTCTTCGCTGCCCGTGCCTCGATAAGGGCCCAGCACCGCGCGCTCGGCGTCGCGCATGTGCTGCACCGCGTCGAGGTAGATCTGGGCATAGCCCTGATTTTGGTAGTCGGTGAGCAGCTGCACACGCAAGTCAATGGTGGCGCGCAAGCTCGCGCGGCGCTGCAAGCTGATGACGCTGGTCGGCGTCATCAAGGCTTGGACGCCTGCCCAATCTTGGGCACAGCGCCTGCCCCATTGGAAAGCGGCTTGGTTGTCTTTCACCGCCACGCCGTTGAGCTCCATGGCGCGCAATATGGACTCGCTGCGCAAGGGCACCCAGCCGTGCTGCCACGCAAAGCCCAGCACCAAGGGGTTCACAAAAATACTGTTGCCCAGCAGCTGCACGGCCACTTGCTCGGCGTTGAAGCTTTGCAAGTCACCCGCGGCCACACTGGCGCGGAGTTGAGCGGCGCACTCAAGTGCAGGGTTGTGCCACTGTGTGTTGTGCACAAAGGCAGCGGTGGGCGCACTGTGGGCATTGAGCGCGACGTGTGTGCGCCCTGCTTTGATGCGGGTCATGGTTTCTTTGCCGGCCGCCACAATCGGGTCGCAACCCAAAATGGCGTCGGCAGCGGCCATGTCGATGCGGGTGGTGTGTATGTCGGCTTGGCGTTGGGCCACGATGATGTGGCTCCAGGTCGCGCCGCCTTTTTGAGCCAAGCCAGCCGCGTCTTGCGTGACCACACCTTTGCCCTCCATGTGCGCGGCCATGCCCAGCAACTGGCCAATGGTGATCACGCCTGTGCCACCCACGCCGGCAACCAACAAACCCCAAGGGCGCTCCAAGCCTGGCAAGGCAGGCTCGGCCAAACCAGGGCCGTCCCAGGCGCTGGGACGCTGCACAGGCGCGGCCACTGCGCTGGCCTTGCGCGATGTGTCAGCGCCTTTGACACTTACAAAGCTGGGGCAAAACCCGTTGGCGCAGCTTTGGTCTTTGTTGCAGGTGTTTTGGTTGATGGTGCGCTTGCGCCCCAGCGGGGTCTCTAAAGGCTCCACCGACAAACAGTTGCTCTTCACGCCACAGTCGCCGCAGCCTTCACACACGGCCTCGTTGATGACCAGGCGCACATCGGGGTCGACCATGGTGCCGCGCTTGCGGCGGCGGCGCTTCTCGGTTGCGCAGGTCTGGTCATAAATGATGACGGTGGTGCCAAGTTGCTCTCTGAACGCGAGTTGTATGCGCTCCAGCTCATCGCGGTGCTCCACCTTCACGCCCGCGGGCAGCGCCACGCCTTGGTATTTTTCGGGCTCGTCGGTGACCACCACCAAATCGCTCACACCCTCGGCCTTGAGGCTGTGCGCGATTTGCAGCACGCTGTGACCCTCTGGACGCTCGCCAATTTGCTGGCCACCCGTCATGGCCACGGCGTCGTTGTACAGCAGCTTGTAGGTGATGTTCACACCGGCTGCAATGCTTTGGCGTATGGCCAACAAACCGCTGTGAAAGTAGGTCCCGTCGCCCAAGTTGGCAAACACGTGCTTTTCGGTGGAGAAGGCCGACTGCCCCACCCATGGCACGCCCTCGCCGCCCATTTGGGTGAAGCCCACCGTGCTGCGGTCCATCCACACCGTCATGAAGTGGCAGCCAATGCCGGCCATGGCGCGCGAGCCTTCGGGCACACGCGTGGACGTGTTGTGTGGGCAACCCGAGCAAAACCAAGGCATGCGGTCGGCCACTGCGCCTTTGGTGTTGATCTCCACCATGGCCCGCTCTTTGGCATCCAGCACGGCCAAATGGCTGTCCATGCGTGCGAGCACATCAGCGGGCAAGTCCATGCGGCGCAGGCGCTTGGCAATGGCACGCGCAACGATGGCGGGGTTGAGGTCGGCGTTGGCGCGCAACAGTGTGTTGGCACTGGGGTTGGCCTGTGACCATTCGCCACCTGAGGTGTCGCCGTCGGCCTCGTCGAACTTACCCAACACGTTGGGGCGCACGTCTGAGCGCCAGTTGTACAACTCTTCTTTGAGTTGGTATTCAATGACTTGGCGCTTTTCCTCCACCACCAAAATCTCGTGCAAGCCCGTGGCAAATTCACGCGTGGTTTGCGCCTCCAGTGGCCACACCACGGCGACTTTGTGCACGCGTATGCCCAGCGCTTGGCAGCGCGCATCATCCAGCCCCAAGTCGCTGAGCGCTTGGCGCGTGTCGTTGTAAGCCTTGCCGCTGGCGATGATGCCAAAGCGGTCGTTGGGACCTTCGATGACGTTGTGGTTCAAGCGGTTGGCGCGGATGTAGGCCACGGCTGCGTACCACTTGGTGTCAAACAAGCGCGCCTCTTGCTCCAGCGCAGCGTCTGGCCAACGGATGTGCACGCCGCCGGGCGGCATTTCAAACTCGGGCACAACGCAGTTGATGTGGTTGGGGTCTATCACCACGGTGGCACTGGATTCGACAATTTCTTGAATGGTCTTCATGCCCGCCCACACGCCGGCAAACCGGCTCATGGCTAGGGCGTGTAGGCCCAAGTCCAGTATGTCTTGCACGCTAGAAGGGAAGAAGACAGGCAGGCCACAGGCCTTGAAGATGTGGTCGCTTTGGTGCGCGGCGGTGGAGCTTTTGGCCACGTGGTCGTCACCTGCAACCGCCAATACGCCGCCCAGCGGGGTGGTGCCCGCCATGTTGGCGTGCTTGAACACATCCGCGGTGCGGTCCACACCTGGGCCTTTGCCGTACCAAATACCAAACACGCCATCAAAGCGCTGCGTGCCCTGCGGCGCAAAGGCCAGCTGCTGGGTACCCCACACCGCGGTGGCGGCCAAGTCTTCGTTCACGCCGGGCTGAAACACAATGTTGTTGCGCGCCAAGTGGGCCTTGGCCTTGTGCAGCGACTGGTCGTAAGAGCCCAGCGGCGAGCCACGGTAGCCACTGATAAAGCCGGCCGTGTTGTAGCCGCGCTGCGCATCGCGCGCACGCTGCAACATGGGCAATTTGACCAAGGCTTGCACGCCGCTCATGAATGCGCGCCCGGTATCGAGTGCGTATTTGTCGTCTAAGCTGACCTCTTGCAGTGCCCGTCGGATGTGCTCTGGCATCGGTGCATTCATGGTCTTGTCTCCAGTTGTGGCTGTTGGTGCCGCCCCGGCACCCGGTATGGATAGCAGTTGGCTCAAGCCCACGGCTGTGGCCGCAGGTTGTGGTTCAGATGGGGCCATGCGCCGCTGCTACCTTGTATCGCTTTATCTGGCGGTTCGCACGTCGGTGTGGTCACCCACGCGTCAAACCACAGGCACAGTGTAGGAATGCGCGCGCGGTAAGTGCTTGCGTTTTTTGCGTCGCCACCCCACATTTAAGCAATAATCTTGCTCAAATAAAACCTTATGGACACACTAGATAAATTTGACGTGGCAATTCTGCAAGAACTGCAGTCTGACGGGCGGCTGAGCAACGCCGAGCTGGCCAGCCGCGTGGGCTTGAGTGCGGCCCCTTGTTGGCGGCGTGTGCGCGCCCTAGAGGATGCCGGCTTCATCAGCGGCTACCACGCGCGTATCAACCGGCAAAAGGTGGGCTTGGGCGTGCTGGCCTTTGTGCGCCTGAGTGCCGACCGCAACAGCGGTTTTGTCGCGCGCGAACTAGAGGCGGCCATTGCGCAAGTGCCCGAAATCGTGTCGTGCCACTACATCAGCGGCACCGGCACCTTTGAGCTGCAAGTGGTCGCCTGCGACCTCGACGCATTTGCCGCATTGGCACGCGACGTCCTCATCAACCTGCCGCACGTGCAAGACATACACACCAGTTTTTCGCTGGGTGAGGTCGTCACCTCCAGCACCCTGCCACTGAAGCACTTGCCCACGCAGCGCGCCAAGCAAGCTCGGCCTAAGGGTTGAGTGGGCTGAGTAGGCTGAGTGGGCTGAGTGGGTGGGGTAGGCGCGCAGCCTATGCACGGTGCATGCCGCGCGTTGACACGAGCCTACGGTAGGTCGCGCGGCCACAGCACCCACAAGCCCAAGGGCTGTTTCAAGCCCCCAGCGAGCTGCGCAGCATCTGGGCCCCAGCCCGTAAAGAAGTCGGCACGCACAGCGCCAATGATGGCGCCGCCCGTGTCCTGCGCGACCACCAACCGCGCGCTGTTGAATGTGGGGCCGCGCGTGACCATCCACACTGGCGTGCCATAGGCAATGCTGCTGCGGTCTACCGCAATGGAGCGCATGGGCGTGAGCGGCACGCTTTGTGCGCCGCGCGGCCCGGCTTGGGCGTCCATGCCGCTCAAGTCTTCTTCTTGGAAAAACACTGTGCGAGGGTTGGTCCACAGCACGCGCTGCACGTCGCTGGGATTTGCAGCGGCCCACGCCTTGATGGCCGGCCATGACGGACTTGTGATCGCTTTGGTATCCAACAACACGCGAGCCACGCTGGCATAGGTGTGGCCATTGTGCGCGGCAAAGGCCAAGCGCGCGACTTGCACACGGCCATCGGGCTCGGTGATTTCGACACGGCCAGAGCCTTGAATTTGCACAATCAGCGCATCAATAGGGTCTTGTACCCACGCAATCGCCTTGCCGCGCAATGCCTCTAACGCGCTGGGGTTGACTTCCATTTCTTCGCGGGTGTACCAGGTCTGGCCGTTGCGCAGGCCGTCGGGCTTGGCGTACAGGGGTGTTTGGTGGGACTCGGTGCGCAGTCGGCTGGCGCGCAACATGGGCTCGAAATAACCGGTGAGCAAACCTTTGGGATTGCCGTCTGCAGCCACCACCTGGTAGGGCTGCCACTGCTGCATCAACCAAGCCAAACGCTGCTCTGCACTGCCAATGCTCAATTGGCGCGTGGCCGCACAGTAGGGCTTGAGCGGGGCTGGGGCCGCCTCACAGCTGCGCAGCAATGCACCCCAGGCGTACTCCAAGTTGTCTGAGCCCCACGCGGGCACATCGCGCCAGCGCACAGGCTGCCATACGCTGGATGCCTGGCGCTTGGGGCTTGGCAGGGCTTGGCGGTCGTCCCACGCAAACCACGGCAGCACGGCCGCATCGATGGGCAAGTCTTTGAAGTCGCCGTAGTCTGGTGCCTCGGGCGCCACCACAACCGCCGCCTGCGACGGCGCTGCGGGCGGGGGGCTTTGTGGGGTCATTACCCAACGCGGCGCGGCACAGCCGGCCAGCGTTCCTACAATCAAAAGTGCGGCCCACATGGTGTGGCGCTGCGACATCAAAACGGTTGCTGACATGACGTTGTTATTGCTTGAGGCGCTTGGAGCGCTGTTGATTTTTGTATTCATCGTATGGTGGACCATGTTCAGCGGACGCAAAGGTGGCGAACCCATCGCGCAAGACGACACGCCGGAGCAAGACGCGAGCGACACGCGTGACAAGGGCGCAGCGCGTGCGCAAAGCCCCGCTACAGACGCCAACGACCCTCACGCACCACCTAGGCAGTAAGCTTGGACGCCAGCCACATGCATGGCCGCACCACGATACCTTAACTGACTCGCCCACACACGGTGCAGCGCTCAGCGAACAACCTCAGGGGGCACGGGCAGCACAGGCAGCAATGGGGGTGCATCGGGCGCGTTGGGTGCACTGGGCACATCAGGCACATCAGGCACATCGCCTAGCCTAGCTGAGACCTTGTCGCGCGCAGCAGGCTGTGACGACACGGTTGCCGCGGCAGCACCCGCAGGCTTGACGCCGGGCTTGGCCGCAGGCGGCACGTCAATGGTTTGCACAGGCGCTTTGCTGCGGCTTGGTGCCAAGCTCACCTCTTCAACCTGCGGGTCTTGCCAACTGCCGCTGACCTGAAACGCTTTGGTATTGGCGGTGTTGATGGCTTGACCAAACACGCGCTCTAAAAAGTACGTCGCCACGCCAATCACGGGGTTGGCGCTGGCCGCGACCAAGGACAAGGTGCCCGCATCCACTTGCGGCACCACCACCACTTGCAAGGCCTGCGTCTCGTCCACCATGGACGCTTGGCCTTCCATCAACACCGTCGCACTCACACCGGCCATGCGCATGTTGTTGGTACTGACCACACCGTTGGCAATGCGCGCGGCACCGGTGACGCTGTCAAATGCAAAGCCTTCCAAAAACACATCGCGAAAGTCCAGCAGCAGCCGCCTGGGCAAGGACTGCAAACTCAGCACACCCACCAAGCGCGCAATGCCAGGATCGGCTTTCAAAAATTGACCGTTGGCCACCTTCACATCAAGGCCGCCGTTGAGGCTGCGCGTGTCAAAGTTGGTAGGCGCACCCAGCCAGGCGACCTGACCTTTCATTTGCCCCTGCGCACCGCGCACCACACCGGGCATACCAAAGCGCGCCAATAACGCACCGCTGTCGCTCAAATTCAAGTCAAAGTCTAAAAACGTGCGGCGCTTGCTGGGGTCTATGGGCTGGCCATC
Source organism: Burkholderiaceae bacterium (assembly GCA_030726195.1). Taxonomy (GTDB): domain Bacteria; phylum Pseudomonadota; class Gammaproteobacteria; order Burkholderiales; family Burkholderiaceae_C; genus RS62. Next base: position 6,825 of record JANREF010000116.1, read on the forward strand.
GGTAGGCACCACGGGCGCCCATTGACCGTTGGCGCGCAAGCTGGCCTCGGGTACGTCCAGCCACAAGCGGTTGAGTCGCCACTCATTGAGCGGCGGGCCACCGGCGCGACTGACCACGCGGTTGAAGGCTTGCAATTCCAAACGGCCCAAATCTCGCCCATCCAAATTCAAGGCATCCACCACCACATCCAAGGCGGGCATGGCGCTCGGCTGCTCGGTGAGCATGGCCACAATGTCTTGGGTTTCTTGCTTGGCCAGCGTGAGCATGGCCAAGCGCGCGTACACGCTGCCTGCGCTGCCTGAGGTGGTGTCGCCCGTGGCTTCGCTTGCCCGGTATTGCACATAGCCGTTGATCTCGTCGGCCAAGATGTTGGCGCGCCAGCGCGCACCCTCGCGCGAGCCACCCAAGACCACGTTGTGAAACTCACGCCCTTGCGTGGTGAACGA
>JANREF010000117.1 GCA_030726195.1 Burkholderiaceae bacterium
TGTCTAGGCTGCCCAAGCTGTCGATCAGGTGCTTTGCAGTGGTGGGGCCAATGCCTGGTGTGAGGCTCAAGCGCAGCCAGGGTACCCAGTCACTGACGCTGCCCCGTTTGCCGTGGGCGTGGCCGCTTGGGCCGATGTGAGCTGTTAACCCGTCGCCGCGTGGCGAATCAGGTTGCAAGTTGGCGGCATGTGGCTCTGGCATAGGCTCTCTTTCGCTGGTGGCGGCCGTGGCCGCCTAACGCTTCAAGTCCGGTCCATTGTGGGCATGGCTGGCACCCTGCGCAAGCCCTGTGTTCACTGCGGCCAACAAAATCGCGCGACAATAGAGGTTTCGCCTTGTTGTTTGACTGAACACTGTCCCGTAAGCCATGCCGTCCACGCTTGAAATTCTCCGCTATCCCGATGCCCGATTGCACACCGTTGCCAAGCCTGTTGCGGCGGTGGACCAGCGCATTCGCGACTTGTCACAAGCCATGCTGGCCACCATGTACGACGCCAACGGCATTGGCTTGGCTGCCACGCAAGTGAATGTGCACGAGCGCCTCATCGTGATCGATGTGAGTGAAGAGCGCAACGAGCCCTTGGTCATTGTGAACCCCAGCATTGTGTGGGCCAGCGACGAAAAGCATGTGGGCGACGAAGGCTGCTTGTCTGTGCCCGGCATTTACGACGGGGTCGAGCGTGCGGTGGAAGTGCATGTGGACTACACCGACGCGCAAGGGCAAGCGCAAACGCTCAAGGCCACAGACTTGTTGGCCGTGTGCATTCAGCACGAGATGGACCACTTGATGGGCAAGGTGTTTGTGGAGTACCTCTCGCCGCTCAAGCGCAACCGCATCAAAACCAAGCTGCAAAAACAACTGCGCGAGGAGCGTTGATGCGCGTTATTTTTGCAGGCACGCCCGAGTTTGCGGCGGCCAGTTTGCAAGCCTTGCTGTCGGCAGGCTTTGACGTGCCGCTGGTGCTCACACAGCCCGATCGCCCGGCCGGGCGGGGCCTGAAGCTGCAAGCCTCGGCCGTCAAAACCCTGGCCTTGGCCCACGGCATAGACGTAGCGCAGCCCGCAGGTCTCAAGCTGGATGGCCGATTCGCCGAAGAGGCACAGGCCGCGCGCACGCGCATAGAGCAAGCTCGTGCCGACGTCATGGTGGTGGCGGCCTACGGCTTGATACTGCCGCAGTGGGTGCTGGATATGCCGCGTATGGGTTGTGTGAATGTGCATGCGTCGCTGTTGCCACGGTGGCGCGGTGCAGCGCCCATACACAGAGCCATTCAAGCCGGTGATACGTGCACTGGCGTGACCATCATGCAAATGGATGCAGGGCTAGACACCGGCGACATGCTGTTGGTCGACCAGTTGCCCATTGAGCCAGACGACACCACTGCTGCGCTGCACGACAAACTCGCGGTCATGGGTGGGCGCTTGTTGGTGGAGGCTTTGGAGCTGGCCGCCTGCGGTGGCAGCACGCGCACGCCGCAGCCCGAAGCAGGCGTGACCTACGCCCACAAAATTGAAAAGTCCGAAGCCCCGCTGGACTGGCGCCAACCCGCCGATGCCTTGTTGCGCCAAGTGCTGGCTTTCAACCCTTTCCCGGGTGCCACGTGCCGCATGCCAGCCACGCCCGGTCAAGCCGCAGCCGAGCCAGAGGTGGTGAAGGTCTGGGCCGCAGCCTTGTCCCCCGATGAGGTGGTGGGCTTGGCGCGCGACGCCTCGGTTGGCCAAGTGCTGGGCGCTGGCCCGAACGGTGTGGATGTGTGCTGCGGCGCACACAGCGCTTTGCGCCTAACCGTGCTGCAGCGCGCTGGTGGCAAGCGCTTGTCGGCGGCGCAGTGGTTGGGCGGCACCCATGTGCCAGTAGGGCAGCAGTGGCTGTTGCCCGAGCCCGTGCAGGCCAGCGTATGACCGCGTGGCTGAGCCGCGCGCGCGCCACTGCACGGCGTTACTGGCAGCACCCCGAGTTCAAGGTCGGTTTGCGCGACATCCTAACGGTCGCACCGGGCATTGCCGCTTGGGGCTTGACCACGGGCGTGGCACTGGCCAACTCGGGCCTGAGCATCCTCGAGGCCAGTGCCATGACATTGGTGGTGTTTGCGGGCAGCGCGCAGCTGGCCACCACGCCGCTGATTGTCTCGGGTGCGCCGCTGTGGGTGATTTGGGCCACGGCCTTGTGTGTGAACCTGCGCTTTGTGGTGTTCAGCGCGCACATGCGGCCTTACTTCATGCACATGCCCAGGCGTGTGCGCTTGGTGTACTGCTACTTGCTGGGTGACATGTCTTATGTGTTGTTCACCAAGCGCTACCAACAGCCGGGGCAAACGCCAGAGCAGCGCTTTGGCCAGCAAGCCTATTGGATGGCCAGTGTGGTGACCAACTGGGTGTCGTGGATGGGTGCGAGCTTTGCGGGCATTGCTTTGGCCAGTGTCATTCCTTTGTCGTGGGGGCTGGGCTTTGCCGGCATTTTGGCCCTCATTGGCATTGCCTGTTCCTTGGCCACGACCAAGCTGCGCATGTTGGCTGCAGGCCTGTCTGGCACGGCGGCTGTGGCCGCGTTTGCGTTGCCGCTCAAGCTCAACATCGTGGTGGCGATTGCTGCGGCCGTTGCCATGAGCCTCATGATTGAGCACACCCGTCGCGCCATGAGTCGCGACAAGGAGGCCGCATGAGCGACGTGATGCAACTGGTCAACGTGACCGACGCCTGGACACTGGTGGCGATTGTGGGCCTGGGTCTGATCACACTGGTCACACGCTCGTTTTTTCTGCTGTCCAGCAGCGACTGGAAACTACCCGTTTGGATACAGCGCGGCCTGCACTATGCACCCATTGCCGCTTTGGCCGCCGTGATCGTGCCCGAGGTGGTGATGCACAACGGCCACATCATCAGCAGCTGGCAGGACGCGCGTTTGTTTGCCGCTGCCGCGGGGGCTACTTGGTTTTTCACCAAAGGCGGTGTGCTGGGCACGATTGTGTGCGGCATGCTGGTTTACCTGCCGCTGCATGTGGGCTTGGGCTGGTAAACGTTGTCAGACTGTGGGCGCTGGACAGGCGCCGTGTCTTATTGGGCTTTAAGCCACTCCAAGTCATTTCAAGCCGCTTCAAGTGGTGGCACTGCTGCAACGGGCTTGCAGCACTCAAGGGGCAGGGCTGCTCTGGCGTGCTAGTCGTTTGTTGCGTAGCCATTGGCCCAGCCCAAACCACGCCCAGGCGCTGGCCCAGCACAGCCACGCGGTCCACAACGTGTGGCTGGGGTAGTGCGCGCCGCGCACGGTTTGCGTCAAGCCCAACGCCATGCCAATGACCACCACGGCCACCAGTGCGGTGCGGGCACGTGTGCGTGTGCTGGCCAGTGGTGCCAACAACAACGACGGCAGCAAGGCCAGATAAGCGAAAGCGCTGGAGACGTGTCCGCCCGGGAAGCAGCGCCCACCGCCGCCATCGACTTGGCCCAAGCGCCAATGCGACACGTAGTTGGCGGCCCCGCCAAACTCGCTCAAATCCCAGGGGCAGCTCACGGTGCTCACCGACTTGAGGCCGCTGATCAAGATCAGCGACAGCGTCATACCGGTGAGCAGCCAGACGCGTTGCTTGCGCGTACCCAATTGGGCGTGGCCTGTGGCAGGCCACAGCAGCGCCAATAGCCACATGGCAATGAATACCACGGTGGAGGCTTGGCGCGCACCGGTGTGCAACACCTTGCTGAGCCAGTAGTTGCCGGTCAGGGGAAAGCCGCTGGGTGTGCCTATGTGTTGCATGACCCACAGATCCAGCCCGCTGGCGTCCCACAGCAGCAGTGCGCCCAGTAAAGCGCCCGTGTATTGGGCGATGCGCCACAGGTGTGGCGGCTGCGGTGTGAGGGTGTTGGTGTTCACGGCGAATGAATGTGCAGGCGTTAAAGTGCGCGTTGGTGGACGTGAATTATGCGGGTTTAGCCCGCCAGGGCGGGCCACCCCTGTAAACTCCTAGCGCCTAAGCACTGTTTCTGTGGTGTCGCGCCTAGGCTCATATACCTAAGATTACCTATGTTTTCATTTCAAACATCCGAGCAAGTCGCCCCCAGCTGGTCCAAGTTTAGCGTGGCCGCAGTGGTGGCCTTGTGGTTGTCAACGGTAGCCAACGTCAGCCTTTGGCAGCAATTGTGGGCTCTACCTGAGGTCAACGGCGCGCGCGGCCTAGGCTTTGTGGTGGCGTTTGGCCTGGCCATTGGCAGCATTGTGTTTGGCCTGCTGGCCTTGGTGGCGTGGCCTTGGTTGTTCAAGCTGGTGTCTGTGACCTTGCTGCTCACCGCAGCGTCTAGCACCTACTTCATGATGAGTTACGGCATTGTGATCGATGCCAGCATGCTCACCAACGTGTTGCAAACCGACGCGCGCGAGGCCTCCGATTTGATGTCCTGGCGCTTTGCCCTCACGATGCTGGGCTTGGGTGTGTTGCCCGCGTTGTGGGTGCTCACTCGCCGTACCCGCCAGCGACCTTGGTTGTCTAGCTTGTGGCGCAACCTTGCCGTGTGTGTGGCTGGTTTTGTGGTTGCGGGCTTGCTGGCGGTCTTGGTGTTCCAAGACTTGGCCTCTGTCATGCGCAACCACAAGCAGCTGCGCTACCTGATCAATCCGCTCAACAGCGTGTACGCCTCGGTGCGTGTGGGCCTCAACGCCATGCCGCACAAGCAGCTGCCGCTGCAGCTGGTGGGCACTGACGCCCAGCTGGGGTCGACGTACAAGCCTGGTGCCAAACCACTGCTGATGGTCTTTGTGGTGGGCGAAACCGGCCGGGCAGCCAGCTGGCAGCTGGGCGGCTACGCGCGCGCCACCACACCCGAGTTGGCCGCGCTCAAACAGGCCGGCGAGTTGCAGTATTACAGCAACGTCATGTCCTGTGGCACCAACACGGCCACGTCGCTGCCGTGCATGTTTTCCGCCATGGGCAAGGGTGACTTTGAAAACGCCGATGGCCCTGCCGAGGGTTTGTTGGACGTGTTGCAGCGCGCGGGCTTGGCCGTGCTGTGGATAGACAACCAGTCGGGTTGCAAAGGCGCGTGTGACCGCGTGCCCAACGTCAACACCCGCAGTGGCGAGCACCCTGAGCTGTGTGCCAACGGCGAATGTTTGGACATGTACATGTTGGCCGACCTAGACCAACGCATCGCCGCATTGCCCGCGCAGCAGCGCGAGCGTGGCGTGGTGCTGGTGATGCACCAAATGGGCAGCCATGGCCCGGCTTACTACAAGCGCTCACCAGCCGCGCTCAAAGACTTCACACCCGAGTGCACCAGCAACGCGTTGCAAAGCTGCGACCACCAAGCACTGCTCAACGCCTACGACAACAGCATCCGTTACACCGACCACTTTGTCGCGCAAACCATCGACTGGCTCAAAGCCCGCAGCGATGCCAACGACAGTGCGCTGTGGTACGTGAGCGACCACGGTGAATCGCTGGGCGAAAAGGGCATTTACCTGCATGGCCTGCCTTACAGCTTTGCCCCGATTGAGCAAAAACATGTGCCGCAGGTCACCTGGTTGTCGCCGTCTTTTCAGCAGCGTGTGGGCCTGAACAAAGCGTGTTTGGACGCCCAGCAAAGCGGCGCATGGACGCACGATCATTTGTTCCACAGCCTGCTGGGTTTGGCCGATGTGCGCACCTCGGCTTATCAGGCCAGCTTGGACATCACCGCCACCTGCCGCGCCAACGCTGCGCCTTAAGCGGCGGCTGCGCCATCCGCAGTAGCGCGTACCGCCACAGCGCCATCAACGTCATCAACGACTTTCATCACTTGTAGGACCTCTCATGCAATTCATCCGATTCGACCAACTGTGCCGCGACGGCAAAGTCGCTGGCAAGCGCGTGTTCATTCGTGCCGACCTCAATGTGCCGCTCAACGACGCGGGTGACATCACCGAAGACACGCGCGTGCGCGCCAGCGTGCCAGCCATTGAAATGGCATTGCAGGCCGGCGCGGCCGTGATGGTGACCAGCCATTTGGGCCGCCCCACCGAGGGCGCGTTCAAGCCCGCCGACAGCCTAGCGCCTGTGGCCAAACGCCTGAGCGAATTGCTGAACATGCCGGTGCGCTTGCAAGCCGATTGGGTGCAGGGCGTCACGGTAGCGCCGGGCGAAGTGGTGCTGCTGGAGAACTGCCGCGTGAACGTGGGCGAGAAAAAGAACGCGCCAGAGTTGGCCAAGCAAATGGCGCAGCTGTGTGACATTTTTGTGCACGATGCGTTTGGTACTGCGCACCGCGCGGAGGCCTCCACCTACGGCATTGCCGAGTACGCGCCCGTGGCCTGCGCAGGCCCATTGCTGGCTGCAGAAATGGACGCCATTGGCAAGGCCTTGCTCGCGCCCAAGAGCCCATTGGTGGCCATTGTGGCGGGCAGCAAAGTGTCCACCAAACTCACCATATTGGAAGCCTTGTCCAGCAAGGTCGACGGGCTGATTGTGGGCGGCGGCATTGCCAACACCTTCATGCTGGCTGCGGGCTTGCCCATCGGTAAAAGCTTGGCCGAGCCCGATTTGGTGGACGACGCCAAAGCCGTGATCGCCGCCATGGCCGCGCGCGGCGCAGCCGTGCCCATTCCTGTTGATGTGGTGGTGGCCAAAACCTTTGCAGCCGACGCAGTCGCCACCGTCAAGGCCGCCGCCGATGTGGCCGACGACGACATGATTTTGGACATTGGCCCGCAAACTGCAGCCATGTTGGCCGAGCAACTCAAGTCGGCTGGCACCATTGTGTGGAACGGCCCGGTGGGCGTGTTTGAATTTGCCGCGTTTGAAAATGGCACCAAAACACTTGCGCACGCCATTGCCGACAGCGCGGCTTTCAGCATTGCGGGTGGCGGTGACACCTTGGCGGCCATTGCCAAATACGGCATTGAGTCAAAGGTGGATTACATCTCCACAGGTGGTGGCGCATTTTTGGAAGTGCTGGAGGGCAAAACACTGCCCGCATTCGAGGTGTTGGCCAGGCGTGCCGCCTGAACAACGCGTGCGCATTTGGTAACCCGTTGGTAACAAGTCTCGGTCACAATATGAAACTTGATTACAAGCTGAGCGACCATGTTGGCCGACTCGCTGCCAACGGAGACTACACCTCATGGTTACTCGCGCCACCAAAATTGTTGCCACATTAGGCCCTGCCTCTAGCGACCCGGCGATGCTCGTCGCCATGATCAAGGCGGGTGTCAACGTGGTGCGGCTGAACTTCTCGCACGGCAT
>JANREF010000118.1:0-1427 GCA_030726195.1 Burkholderiaceae bacterium
TGTCACCCCTGCGCAAAAGCCATATCAACCTGTCACCCCATGGCTTGACCATGGGGTCTCTCACGCCAACACAAGCCCCTGCACCGGCCAGTCTTGGCCCGCACGATAATCAGGAACCAATGCGGCTTGGTGAGGTCTGATGGTTTGGACTGCATGTGTTGAGCAGTGCAAGCATGTTCAGCGCCGCTGAACCCGCAGCCCAGCACGCAGCCTCTTTTTTTGCCGCATATCTTTGACTGACCACGCCTTATGTTGTTTCGCCGATCTATTGCCGCCTTGCTTGTTGCGGTGTGTGCCTTGCCTGCAGCCATGGCCCAAACCAGCTCGGGTTACAACGCCTTGGCCGATTTGGGGCTTGGTGCGTCGCGCACGGCATTGGTGGCATCGGGCAGCGAGACATCGACGGCGGTCACCAGCGATCAAACCGAGGTGCAGCTGCTGACCTACGCCCCTCAGGGCGTAGCGCCGGGGCGCACCATGTGGTTGGGCCTGCGCATCACGCATGCGCCCAACTGGCACACCTACTGGAAAAACTCAGGCGACTCGGGTCTGCCCACCACGCTGGACTGGCAGCTGCCCGCCGGCTGGCAGGCCGGTGAATTGGCCTGGCCTACGCCCAAGAAGTTTGTACTGGGGCCACTGGCCAACTACGGTTTTGACGGCAGCGTCTTGCTGGCCACGCCGGTGGTGCTGCCCGCGCAACTGAGCGCCACCAACACCGTGGCACTGGAGGCCAACTGGCTGGCCTGCAAAACCGAGTGCATTCCTGAAGACGCGCAGCTGAGCGTTGCGCTCTCACCGGGCACACCACTGCTGACGCACGCCGCCCTGTTTGATGACGCCTTGGCACGTGCCCCCCAAGACCGCGATACAACAGCCAGCCTCACACCCAGCGCCGACAGCACCACATGGCGCGTGGCGGGCTTGCCCAGCCCTTGGGTAGGCCAAGACTTGGAGCTGTTTCCCGAAACCACAGGGCTGATTGCACCCGGCGCACCTTGGACGCAGACTTGGGAGCGCACCGATGGGCGCGATGTGTGGGTGGCGCAGGTGCCTCAGCATGCGTTTAGGGCAGGCTCACCCCAGCAAGTACCCACCGTGCTGGCCCTGGCCCAACACATCAAAGGCCAGCCCGCCGATGCGGGCGTGCGCGTGCAAGTGTTGCTAGATGGCGCGTGGCCTGAAGTGAGCGCATCGAGTGCCGTCAGCCCCGCCTTGCAGCAGGCCCTAGACGCGGCGGCAGCCAACGCTGGCAACACAAACGCAGGCACTACAAACACCTCCAGCGCCTCAGGCGCTACGTTGCTGCTCACTTTGGCGGCAGCCATGTTGGGCGGCTTGCTGCTCAACCTCATGCCCTGCGTGTTTCCAGTCTTGGCGCTCAAGGTGCTGGCATTTGCCCAGCCCGGCACCTCGGCCCACAGCCA
>JANREF010000118.1:1437-5230 GCA_030726195.1 Burkholderiaceae bacterium
AATCAACGAGGGGGGCAAACGTTACAGCCTGGACCCAGCCTGGCACATCTGCCCGCAGCCACCGGCAAGCGGGCTTGGCTTACACGGCTGGCGTGGTGTTGTCGTTTGTTGCCTTGGGTGGCTTGCTGCTGGCGCTTCGCAGCGCAGGCGAGGCTTTGGGTTGGGGCTTTCAGCTGCAAAACCCCGTGGTGGTGGCCAGCTTGGCCTTGCTGTTCACGCTCATCGCCCTAAACCTGTTTGGCGTGTTCGAGTTTGGCAACATGCTGCCGCAAAGCGTGCTCAATGCCCGCGCCAAGCACCCCAGCGTGGATGCGTTTTTATCTGGCGTTCTGGCCACGGCAGTCGCCTCGCCCTGCACGGCCCCGTTCATGGGCGCGTCATTGGGCTTGGCCATTGTGTGGCCCACCGCGCAGGCCTTGGCAGTGTTCGCCGCATTGGGCTTGGGCATGGCCGCACCATATTTACTGGCCAGCTGGCTGCCCGGCGTGGCCCAACGTTTGCCCAAGCCTGGCGCTTGGATGGCGCGCTTCAAAACGGTGATGGCCTTCCCCATGCTCGCAACCGTGGTGTGGCTGGTGTGGGTGGTGGGCCAGCAAACCAGCATGAATGGCGCAGGGGCATTGCTGTTGCTGCTGCTGTCCTTGGCCTTTGCCGTGTGGTGCTGGCAGCAAGGCGATACACGCTTGGCGCGCCGTGTGTGGCGTGGGGTGGGCGCACTCACCTTGGCTGTGGCTGTTTGGGCACTGTGGCAACCAGCCACGCAGACCGCGCCGGCGCAGATGGCAACCAATGCAAGCGCCGCCAACGACAACATGCTGTGGCAGGCCTGGACACCAGGCGCGGTCGAGGCGCACGTGGCACAGGGCCACACCGTGTTTGTCGACTTTTCCGCTGCGTGGTGCGTGACCTGCCAAGTCAACGAACTGACCACCTTGGCCAGCACCGACGTGCTGCAAGCCTTTGCGCAACACGATGTGGTGCTGCTCAAAGCCGACTGGACGCGGCGCGACCCTGCCATCACGCAAGCGCTCAACGCCCTGGGCCGCAGCGGTGTGCCCACCTATGCGCTGTACCGCCCCAACGCCGCGCCTCAGGTGCTGCCCGAAGTGCTGAGCAACGCCATGGTGATCAACGCCGTCACGCAGCGCTAAAGCCACCTGGTCGCAGCTTCACACCTGCGATTCGCCTTGGGCTGAATGCGGCCTCACAAACTGCGACAATTGGCTTATGTTTGCACCACTTCAAAACGACACATTCATCCGCGCTTGCTTGCGCCAATCGACCACCCACACCCCCATTTGGCTGATGCGCCAAGCCGGGCGCTACCTGCCCGAGTACCGCGACACACGCGCCAAAGCGGGCAGCTTCATGGGCTTGGCCACCAACACCGACTACGCCACCGAAGTCACCTTGCAGCCGCTGGAGCGCTTCCCGCTGGATGCGGCGATTTTGTTCTCAGACATTTTGACCGTGCCCGACGCCATGGGCTTGGGCTTGAGCTTTGCCATTGGCGAAGGCCCTAAATTTGCCAAAACCGTGCGCGACGAGGCCGCAGTCAACGCACTGGCTGTGCCCGACATGGCCAAGCTGCAATACGTGTTTGACGCGGTCACCTCCATTCGCAAAGCACTCAATGGGCGCGTGCCTTTGATTGGCTTTTCAGGCAGTCCCTGGACGCTGGCGTGCTACATGGTCGAAGGCGGTGGCTCTAGCGACTACCGCTTGGTCAAAACGCTGATGTACCAGCGCCCCGATCTGATGCACCGCATTTTGCAAATCAACGCCGACGCTGTGGCGCTGTACCTCAACACCCAAATTGAAGCGGGTGCGCAAGCCGTCATGATTTTTGACAGCTGGGGCGGCGTGTTGGCCGACGGCGCCTTCCAATCGTTCAGCATGGACTACACCCGCCGTGTGCTGGACCAAGTGCACACCGAGTTTGAAGGCGTGCGCATCCCACGCATCGTATTCACCAAGGGCGGCGGCATGTGGCTGGACGACATGGGCACCTTGCCATGTGACGTGCTGGGTATGGACTGGACGGTCAACCTGGCGCAAGCGCGCGCCAAACTGGGCGGCACCCACGCCTTGCAGGGCAACCTGGACCCCAACGCCTTGTTTGCCCAGCCCGAGCAAGTGGCCGCTTTGGGCCGCCAGGTGTTGGACAGTTTTGGCAAGCCGCACACCGGCGAAGGCTGCGGCCCCACACACATCTTCAACCTCGGACACGGCATCAACCAGTTCACCCCGCCCGAGAACGTGGCCGCGCTGGTCGAGGCGGTGCACAGCCACTCCAAAACCCTGCGCGCGTAACACATTTTGTGCTTATCAGCGGGATAAATTGCAGAAAATCTGCCTCACTTGTGCACAGAAGTGGGGCATGTCTGCACCAACACGCTGCCAGCTGGTTTTACCGACAGCGCCCCCGAAAAAACAATGTAAGTTGTTGATTTGTCTAACCAAAAAAGACTGCCTAAAAATTAAGCAATCTAAGCAAAGCCGCTATTTTGTGTGACAAGCGCTGTCACAAACAGAGTTATAAACAAAGTTATCCACAGAAAGTTTGGACAACTTCAAGTCTCATTCCAAATCAAGCACTTAGCGCTTTAACCGACACATTGAATGAGCAAAACCGCTTAAACCATGGCTTATTGGCCCGCCGTTATTGTTGCCACGCCTGCCCATTCGCAGCTCAGCCACGCACTGAGCTACGCGTGTGAGCGAGCACTTACACCCGGAACGCTGGTGCGCGTACCGCTGGGCAAACGCGATACCTTGGGCGTGGTCGCCAGCTGTTCAGACCAGTTACCAGAGGGCATCAAGCCCGAAACGGTCAAAGGCATCAGCGAAGTGCTGGACGGCATTGCACCCCTCAGCGCACAGTGGCTGCAACTGGTGGGCTTTGCAGCCAAGTACTACCAACGCGGTCTGGGCGAAGTGGCCTTGGCCGCCCTACCACCCGAGCTGCGCAAACTAGATCCCACCCAACTCGCCAGACGCCTCAAGCGCAACGCCAAGTTGGCACAGGCCAGCACCACGCTTGTGCAAGATTCAGCCCACCATCCAACCGGCGAGCCAGCCAACGATACCGTTGCCGCACCGGTACCAACACCGATACCAACAGCGGCTGCAGCGCCCCCCGAGACCACGAGCGAACAAGCCCTGGCCGCCAGCCCCGAGCAGGCGCAGGCACTCGCCAGCATTGCCACGGCCACGCTGCCCACGCTGCTGTTTGGCACCACAGGCAGCGGCAAAACAGAGGTCTACCTGCAAACCGCAGCCGCCTTGCTAGAGCGCGAACCCAACGCCCAAGTGCTGGTGCTGGTGCCCGAGATCAACCTCACACCGCAACTGGAGGGCCGGTTCACACAGCGCTTCGCATCATTTGGCGTGGTCTCGCTGCACAGTGGACTCACGCCCGCACAGCGCCTGCAAAACTGGCTCAGCGCGCACATGGGCCACGCACGCATTGTGTTGGGCACGCGCATGGCCGTGTTTGCCAGCATGCCCCAGCTGCGCCTGATTGTGGTGGATGAAGAACACGACCCCAGCTACAAAAGCCAAGAAGGCGCACGCTACTCGGCGCGCGACCTGGCCGTGTACCGCTCGCACAGCATTGAGGGGTGCCAAGTGCTGCTGGGCTCGGCCACACCGTCGCTGGAAACCTGGCATGCCGCGCAAACCGGTCGCTACCAACGCCTGTCCATGCCCAGCCGCATTGGCGGTGCCGCCCTGCCCGCGCTGCGTTTGGTGGACATGGCTCGTCAGCCCAAACAAACCGTCATTGCCCAAA
>JANREF010000118.1:5330-7157 GCA_030726195.1 Burkholderiaceae bacterium
CCTGCGCGTCGCGCGCCTAGACGCCGACACCACGCGCAACAAAGGCGAACTCACCACCCAACTCGCAGCCATGCATGCGGGCGAAGTCGACGTGTTGGTGGGCACGCAAATGGTGGCCAAAGGCCACGACTTCCGAGGCATCACATTGGTAGCGGCCATCAACCCCGACGGCGCTTTGTTTGCCAGCGACTTCCGCGCACCCGAGCGCTTGTTTGCCCTGCTCATGCAAGCCGCCGGGCGCGCTGGGCGCGATGCCACCAAAATGGCTGCGCTCAAAGCACAAGGCGCAACGGGTGCCGAACTGTGGGTACAAACCTGGCACCCCACGCACCCCTTGTTTGCCGCCTTGGCAAAGCACGACTACCCCGGCTTCGCCGACAGCGAACTGCGCGAACGCGAAGCCGCCATGCTCCCGCCCTTCGCCTCACAAGCCCTGCTGCGCGCCGACGCCAAAAGCCAAGCCGCCGCGCAAACATTTCTCAACCAAGCGCGCGACGCCGCCAACGACATGGCCGAGCACATGAACGTGGGCATCTACCCAGCCGTACCACTGAACATTGCCCGCGTGGCCAACGTCGAACGCGCCCAAATGCTGGTCGAATGCGCCAACCGCGCCACCCTGCAAAAATTCTTAGCGCAGTGGCAACAAACCCTGCACAACCTACGCGCCACCCCTGCCGGCAAAGCCATCATCCGCTGGGCCATAGACGTAGACCCACTGGCGATTTAAGTTATTCATTCATAACAGGTGCCGCAAGCCGGCTGCCACATCGGTCTATCGCAGCACAACGCATAGACACTCGGGTCAAGCCCGTCGCACCTGTCACGCCAGACTCGATCTGGCGTCCATGTGGGAGCGCCACATCAGCCCATCGACGAACAAGGCGTGGACACTCGGGTCAAGCCCGAGTGTGACAAGTAATAGGGCAAGACGCTTTTTGAGCGTGAACTGTGCTGGGTCAAAGCCTAGGCTGACACATGCGAATGTGCCCCCACCCAACCCGATGCTCAAAACCCAACCCGTCACCCCTGTCACGCCAGACTTGATCTGGCGTCTCTTGACCACACACCCACAAGCTAACGTTCAGCCCAACAGCCCCGCATACAGGTCTTGCCAATGCGGGTTGGTTTTCTCTATCAACGCCACTTTCCAAACCCTGTTCCAACCCTTGAGCCGCTTCTCATACGCAATGGCGCTCAATACATCGTCGGTTTGCTCAAACCACACAAGCTGCGCCACCTTGTACCGCTGCGTAAACCCTGCTACCGCATGTGTTTTGTGCTCATGCACGCGCTGAATCAGGTTGTTCGTCACGCCCACGTACAACACGCCGTTGGGCTTGCTGGCAAGGATGTAAACGTAATACGCCATGCGCAACCGTAATGGGCAGCAAAAACCCAGTCAAGATCGCGGCGCTACGCAATAACTAAAGACACCCGGGTCAAGCCCGAGTGTGACAAGCGACAAGGCGTGGCGCTTTTTAGACGTGAGCTGTGTTAAGTCACAACCTAGGGTGACACATACGAATTCGCCCCCACCCAAGTCCATGCTCAAAGCCAAACCCGTCGCCCCTGTCACGCCAGACTCGATCTGGCGTCCATGCTGGAGCGCCACACCGGCCTACCGACGCACAACGCATAGACACTGGGTTCAAACCAGTCAAGCCTGTCACGCCAGACTTGATCTGGCGTCTGTGTCGACATTCGACACCCCTGCCCGATAGAGCCGCCCCATCAGATAGCGCGGATGGCACTACGCCATTGATGTGCGCCAGCTGACAACGGCCGAGAAAGTCACGAAGGAGATGGTGGTGGTGACCAAGATGA
>JANREF010000119.1 GCA_030726195.1 Burkholderiaceae bacterium
CATGGTCGTTATTCGACTCTCTCGCGGCGGCTCTAAAGCACGCCCTTTCTACAACATCGTTGCTGCTGACAAGCGCAATCGCCGTGATGGCCGTTACCTCGAGCGCATTGGTTTTTACAACCCAATGGCACGCGGTGGTGAAGAGCCATTGCGCATTGTGCAAGACCGCTTGAACCACTGGTTGTCTGTTGGCGCTCAGCCTTCTGACACCGTGTCTCGCTTGATCAAGCAAGGCGCGAAAGCTGCAAAAGCCGCTGCTTAATTGCTGGTTGGCTTGAATAAGGCGCGCGCACCGCTTGGTGTGTGCGCTTTTTTTTCGTCTGATATTTTCGTTTCATCTTTTCGTCTGTTTTTTTACATCTGCCGCCGTGTCGCGGCCACATCCGTACCGACTCGTTTATGACCCAGCTCAGTAATGCTCTTGTTCTTGCCGACGTTCCCGCCGATGGCGTTGCCCTTGGTCGCTTGCAGGGCGCGTGGGGTGTCAAGGGCTGGAGCAAGCTGCAGCCCTTCAGTGCGGATGCCGATGTGTTGTTGTCCGCCAAGACGTGGTACCTGAGCGCGCCCACGGGGTCTTATGCCAAGGGCTTTGAGGCATTTAAAGGCAGTGTCAGGGTGTCTGTTGCGCAGTGCAAAACCCATACTGACGCGCTGGTGGTGCTCATCGACGGCATAGACGACCGCGATCAAATCCACGCGCTCAAAGGCGCGCAAGTGTGGGTGAGCCGGGCGGAATTTCCTGCGCCCGCCTCAGATGATGAGTTTTACTGGGTGGATTTGATAGGCTGCGCGGTTGTGAACCGTCAAGGCGACGTATTGGGTAGCGTGCAGGAAATGATGTCCACTGGCCCCCAAGCTGTGTTGTGTGTGACACACGAGGCTACCCAAGACCCCAAGCTGCAGCGCCTGATTCCCTTTGTAGCCCAGTACATCGACGGGGTGAGTTTGGCTGATAAGCGCATCACCGTAGACTGGTTGCCCGACTACGATTGAGCAGCCATGCGTATCGACATCATCACCTTGTTCCCGGAGCTGTTTGCGCCGCTGCTCACACAGGGCATCAATCGGCGGGCCTTCGAGTCTGGCTTGGTCGATGTGCGTTTGTGGCAGCTGCGCGATTTTGCGACAGGCAACTACCGCCGAGTCGATGACCGTCCATTTGGTGGCGGTCCAGGTATGGTGATGCAAGCCCAGCCTTTATCCGATGCCTTGGCCGCGATACGCGCCGACAGAGCCGCTCAAGCTGCACTTGGCGGATCGCATGCGATTGAAGCGGCAGAGGTAGTTGAGGTTCCTGAAACTCCTGAAGTACCCGTTGTCCTGTTTTCTCCGCAAGGCCAAACCTTGAACCACGGTGTGGTGACACATTGGGCCACGCCTGAGCAAGACGCGATTTGGGTGTGTGGGCGTTACGAAGGCGTTGATCAGCGCTTCATTGAGCGCCATGTCACCCACCAGCTGAGTTTGGGAGACTTTGTGCTGTCTGGGGGCGAGCTGGCGGCCATGCCCCTGCTAGATGCCATTGCCAGGCTGCAGCCCGGCGTGTTGTCGGACGAGCAAAGCCACATCCAAGACAGCTTCAACCCGAGTATTGATGGTTTGTTGGATTGCCCACACTACACGCGCCCCGAAGAGTGGCAAGGCCAACGTGTGCCCGACGTGTTGCTCGGCGGCAACCACATGGCCATTGCCAAGTACCGCCGGGAGCAAAGCCTCAAGGCCACGGCCACGCTGCGCCCAGACGTATTGGCCAAGGCCCGCGACAGCGGTGCGCTGGATGCTGCTGACAAGCGCTTTTTAAACGGGCTATAATAGCGGGCTAACCGATCCTCTATTTGGCCGCTTTGATGAGCGACTGACTTGATAGGCAAGCTTCAGCGTCACAAGGCCTTGTGTAGCGCAAATATGATCGACTAAGAGGACCCTATGAACTTGATCCAAGAATTAGAGCAAGAAGAAATTGCTCGTTTGAATAAAACAATCCCCGAGTTCGCCCCTGGCGACACCGTGATTGTGAGCGTCAACGTGGTTGAAGGCACGCGCAAGCGTGTGCAGGCCTACGAAGGTGTGGTGATTTCTCGTCGCAACCGCGGCCTGAACAGCAACTTCATCGTTCGCAAAATCTCAAATGGCGAAGGTGTCGAGCGCACATTCCCACTGTACAGCCCACGTATTGCTGCCATCGAAGTGAAGCGTCGCGGCGATGTGCGTCGTGCCAAGTTGTACTACTTGCGTGACCGCAGCGGCAAATCTGCTCGTATCAAAGAAAAGCTGGTGTCTAAGAACAAGGCGTAAGTCATTACGCGTTGGGCCTAGCCCCTGCCAAAAAACCGCTTCAGGACTTGCGCCTCAAGCGGTTTTTTGTTGTCCGTCACAGGTTGCCTGTTGCAAGCCACGACTCACGACTCACGAATCACTACTCATGTCCCTAGATGCGTCAACAGTTACGTCATCAGTCGCTTGGCTGGCAAGCCCATTTGTAGCCCACATGACTGGCAGTGCACACGCAGTTGGTTAAGCTCACGCCAGCATCCATACACACATGAGCACACACACACCGCCTAGTTTCAATCCGCGCGACGTTCCCGTGCTGGCGACAACACGTGTTGAGCCTGCGGTAGCGCTCGCGCAGCTGAGCGCGCAGGCCATACGTGAACGATTCAAGGCCCAGGTGCCATGGGTGCCGGACGTGGTGAAAGAGCCGCGTTGGGGGACGGTCAATGGCATGCGGGCCGCCGCGGTGTTGTTGGGTCTGGTGCAGCGTGACGAACTGCATGTGGTGTTGACGCGTCGCAGCGCAGACATGCCCACACACGCAGGGCAGGTGGCGTTTCCAGGAGGTAAGGTCGACGCAGGTGACGCCAGCGTTGAGGCTGCTGCGCTGCGTGAGGCCTACGAAGAAATTGGCGTGCCCGCGCACTGCGTGGATGTGCTGGGCCGTCTGGGCGAATACACCACGGGCACTGGCTTTCACATCATCCCCGTGGTGGCATTGATGGATGGCCAAGTGGACTACAGACTGGAGCCACGCGAGGTCGACGTGGTGTTTGAGGTACCGCTGTCTTTTTTAACCAACCCTGCCAATCACCGTCGCCACATGTGGGAGCGCGACGGCGTGCAGCGGCACTGGTGGTCTATGCCCTACACGGACCCAGCCGGTGCGGAGCACTTCATTTGGGGGGCGACTGCCGGGATGCTGCGCAATTTTTACCAGTTCCTAAGCGCACCCATGCCGCTATGATGAAGACATGTTACTTTTTGCATTGATCGCTGCCTTGCTCATAGAGCAACTCGTACCCTTAGAGGCTGACAACGCCGTGCATGCGTGGGCACGCCGTTGGGTGACGTACACCCGCTCAAAGGTATTGGTTGCGCACCCCATACACGTGTGGCTGTGGTGGTCGGCGGCTGTGTTGCTCCCGGTGGTCTTGTCGGTATTGGTATACCAGTTGTTGCTGGCCGTGGCTTGGCCACTGGCATGGTTGTGGTTGGTGGGTGTGTTGTACCTCACCATGGGTTTTCGCCAGTTCAGTCACTATTTCTCGCGCATTCGCGATGCTTTGCAAGAAGGCCGCGAGGATGATGCGCTGGCCGCTTTGGCGCAGTGGCGGCAAGTCGATGAAGCCGAGGCGCGCCGCAGCGACTGGGTGTCGCGTGTGCTGTCGCTGGCCCTGTTGGCCGCCCAACGTCACGTGATGGGTGTGTGGTTGGCGTTTGTGGTGCTGGGCGCGCTGGGTTTGGGGCCTGCAGGCGCCGTGCTGTACCGCATGGCCGAGTTTGTTGCGCGCGTTTGGCGCGTTCAAACTGAGCCCACGCAGGCGTTGGGCCAGGGCGCCCCGCAGCCTGCGGATGGTGCCGATCAGACCGGCCATGCAGATCATGACGGTGGCGATGACGAAGTGGCGGTGCAGTGCGCCTTGCTATCAGGCCAAGCATGGCACTACGTGGACTGGCTGCCTGTGCGCATGAGTGCCTTGGGCTTTGCGGCCGCAGGTAACTTTGAGGGCGTGGTGGGCGCATGGCGTGACGCCAAAGACAGTTTGCAAACCAGCAACGACAGTTTGCTGTTGGCCGCGGGTGCCGGTGCGCTGCACGTCACGCTTCAAGACCAGCCCGCCGCAGGCGTGTCACCGCAGGCTGCGTCTGCCGATGCAACGCAGGACTTGGCGGTCATGAGTGCCAGCCTGCTGGATGAGCAAGATAGCGCAGTTCACGCAGACCACATAGCGCCTCATAGCCAGGACACGGCCGTTGATGACACCCACACACCAGCCAGCCCAGCCAAGCCACGCCATGTGGCTGCGCTGGCCAGTTTGGTGTGGCGCGTGGTGGTGCTGGCCATGGTGGTGTTGGCGGGTTTGACCTTGGTGTCGTGGCTGAACTAACAGCGCAACAGCGCAAGGCCGTTCAAACCGAGCAAGCCCATAGGTTATCCAGCCGACCAAATAGCCAAACAGCCGAACAGCTGACAGCAGACAGCAGACAGCAGACAGCAGACAGCAGACATTTTCGCAGTCAGCCTAATGAGCCGCTGTCCCTCCCAAGCACTCACGCCCAATCCGTCAGCGGTAGCTGGGAATGTTGTCCAAGAAATCAAACAGCTCTTGGTAAATGCGGTAACGGTTTTCGTCAATGCCACCGTCTTCAACGGCGGTCTGCACGGGGCAGCCCGGCTCGTGCATATGGGTGCAATTGTGAAACTTGCATGCGCCCATGTGAGCGGCCAAGTCCGGCATCCACTTGGCCAGCTCGGCAGGCTGTATGTGATGCAGGCCAAACTCTTGGAAACCCGGTGAGTCAATGATGGCGGCGCTGTGCGTCTCATCCAGCCAGTACCACGTGGTGCTGGTGGTGGTGTGCTTGCCGCTGTTGAGCGCACGCGAAATTTCTTGTGTGTGCACGGTGGCCATGGGCACCAGCGTGTTGATCAGAGTGCTTTTGCCTGCGCCACTGGGCCCCAGTACCAAGCTGGCGCGGTTCTTGAGCAGCGGTGCTAGAGCCTCCATGCCAAAAGGTGCTTGTGCATTCAGCGACAAGGGCAGCACGGTGAGGCCCATGTCGCGGTAGGGCTTGAGTCGCTGCCAAGAGCGGTTGAACAAATCGGTGAGGTCGTGTTTGTTCAGCACGATGATGGCGCTGATGCCCTCGGCTTGCGCGGCGATCAGTGCGCGGCTGAGCTGCATGTCCGAGTACTCTGGCTCGGCACCTAAAAACACCACAATTTGGTCGATGTTCGCCGCAAACGATTTGGTGCGCATGTCGTCTTGCCTGAAAAACAGGTTGCGTCTTGGCAGTACGGATTCAATCGTGCCTTGGTCAGCCGACAGCGACCACTGAATGCGGTCCCCGACCACGGCTTGGTTTTTCTTGCCACGTGGGTGGCACAAGCGCTCGACGCCGTCGTCGCACAGCACGCTCACATGCCGCCCAAAGGTGGCGGTCACCAAGCCTTGTTCAAAGTGTTGGTTGGCAACGGCTGCACGTTGGCGTTTGCTTGCGGTGTGTGTGGCCATGGTTTAAGAGGCCTGCGCAGCGCGCAGCGCATCGGTGCGGGTGGCCGCTTCAAAGTCCAGTTGGGTGATGCCAGAGGGCTCGTGGGTGGACCAAGCCACGCGGCATTCGCCATAACTGATGTGCATGCTGGGGTGGTGGTTGAGTGTGTGGGCGATGTAGGCCACTGCATTGGCAAATACCATGGCTTCGAGGTGGTTGGCGCATGCAAAGCGTTTGCACAGCGCGCCGTCCTCAATGCGCCAGCCGAGTGCGGCGTCACCATTGAGGCGCGT
Organism: Burkholderiaceae bacterium; assembly: GCA_030726195.1. Lineage (GTDB taxonomy): Bacteria > Pseudomonadota > Gammaproteobacteria > Burkholderiales > Burkholderiaceae_C > RS62. The sequence continues at coordinate 5,787 of JANREF010000119.1, forward strand.
GAGATGGGCCACCACTGAGCTGGCGCTCAATAGAGAAGGACGGTTCATGCTGGGGCCTTTGTGGCGTATTGCTGGATGCGAGCCAAGCGTTCAATCGCTGGCGGGTGTGACGCATAAAAGCGCGAGTACACAGGGTCGGGCGTGAGCGTGCTGGCGTTGTCTGTGTACAGCTTGGTCAGTGCGCTGGCCAAGGCGTTTGCGCTGGCATGCGTGGTGGCGTATCGGTCGGCTTCAAACTCGTTGGCGCGCGAGCTGCGTGCCATCAGCGGGCCTGCAAAAAAACCCACGACAGGCGCTGCAAACATAAACAACACCAGCGCTACAGCGTGGTTGCCGCCTTGCATGTTGGGCAACACGCCCAAACCAGTGAAAAACCACACTTGTGTACCCAGCCAGGACAACAGGGCCAGCGCGACAGCACTCATGCCAAACACCACCAACAAGCGCTGGCGTATGTGCTTGTGGTGGAAGTGGCCCAGCTCGTGCGCCAGCACCGCTTTGACCTCTGCAACGTCTAGTTTGTTTAAGAGCGTGTCAAAAAACACCACGCGTTTGGCCTTGCCCAAGCCTGTGAAGTAGGCGTTGGCGTGTGCACTGCGTTTGCTGCCATCCATGACGAACAAGCCTTCGGCCTCGAAGCCGCAGCGTTCTATGAGTTCGGTGGCTTCTGCGCGCACATCCGCGCGGGTAAGTGGCTCAAACTTGTTAAACCTAGGGGCAATCCATTTGGGGTAGACCACCATGATGACGGTATTGAATGCCACCCACAGCAGCCACACCCACAACCACCACATGGCACCACTGGCTTGCATCACACTCAGCGCAGCCCAGGCCAGTGGCAGCATGAGTGCCAAGCCCAATGCGGTGGATTGGAGCAAGTCTGTGAGCCACAAGCGCTGGGTGGTCTTGTTAAAGCCAAACTGGGCTTCTAGCTTGAACGTCACCCACCACGACATTGGCAAATCGATGGCCCCGCCAATCAGCATCACGCCCACCAGCAGCGCGAGTTGCTGCGTCATACCGCTGCCCAATGCATCCAGCAGCCACGTATTCAGTGCGTTCAAGCCGCCCAGCAGCGTCCAGCCCAGTAGGGTGGCGGCACCGAACACAATATGCCAGTTGCCCAATCGCAGTTTGGCCAGGGTGTAGGCGGCGGCTTTTTGGTGGTCGTTCAAAGAAACCGTATTGGCAAAGGCGTCGGGCACGGCGTCTTTGTGGCGATGCACGTGGCGTGCTTGTCGCGCGTTGAGCCACAGCTGCAAGCCCGTGCTGAGCAGCAAGGCGGCGGCAAAACCTATGGAAAGCAATAAGGAGTAATCGGTCAAGGTCGTGAGGCCCCAGCGCA
>JANREF010000120.1:0-2864 GCA_030726195.1 Burkholderiaceae bacterium
GTGGCCAAGTCCACCAAGCCACCAAAACCAAACACGGTATTGACTGCAAAACGCATGAAGTTGGTGGTCGCCTCCACAGGGCGCAGCTGCAAGGCCGCGTTCAGGCCAGACCATACGTCGCCTAGGTTGCCGAAAAAATTACCCACCGTCGTGCGCACAAACTTTGGCGTGACATCCACATAGGTCTGCGCCACGGGCTTCAAGACCACACGATCCGCTGTGTCGTTGAAGGTGTACATCGCCCGGTTGAATGGCTCCAAGGGGTCTTGCGGGTTGGCGCTAGGTCCTGTGGCACAGCCCGTCAGCGCACTGGCCGCCAGCAGCAACACGGCTGCGCACCAGCGTTGCGATAGACGGTTCATCATTTGGTGCCCTCGTCCTTGGCGGTTTGATTGAACAAGAACTGGCTGATGAGGTTTTCCAAAACCACGGCCGATTGGGTCTGCGTCACCACAGCGCCGTCGGCCCAGTTGGCCTCTTCAAAGCCCGCTTGCACGCCAATGTACTGCTCACCAAGCAAGCCACTGGTTAAGATTTTGAGCGAGCTATCCGTTGGAAAAGCGTATTGCTTGTCCATATCCAGCACCACGGAGGCTTGGAAACGCTTGGTGTCAAAGCTCACACTGCTCACGCGCCCAACCAACACGCCTGCGCTCTTCACCGCAGCGCTGGGCTTTAAGCCACCAATATTGTCAAAGCGCGCCGTGACCTGGTAGGTTGGCGCAAAGTTCAATTGCAGCAAGTTGGCCGACTTCAAGGCCAAAAACAAAATTGCCGCTGCACCTATCAGTACAAACAAGCCAACCCACACATCATTTTTCGACTTTTGCATATTGCACCTCACAACCGCGCTACGCGCAGGCTTGGTTTTCCCATTAAATACTGAACATCAAAGCGGTTAACAAAAAGTCTAGACCCAACACCATCAGCGATGCAACCACCACTGTGCGCGTGGTCGCACGCGACACGCCTTCAGGCGTTGGGGAAGCGCTGTAGCCTTGCAACAGCGCGATAAACGTGACCGCTACGCCGAATACAAAACTCTTGATGACGCCATTACCCACATCGCGCCACACATCGACACCGCTTTGCATTTGGCTCCAAAACGAGCCAGAGTCCACACCAATCATGACCACACCCACCAACCAGCCGCCCACAATGCCCACAGCACTGAACACCGCAGCCAAAATGGGCATGGTGATGAGACCTGCCACAAAACGGGGCGCCAAAATGCGGCGCACGGGGTCAACCGCCATGATCTCCATAGCGGCCAACTGCTCACCGGCTTTCATCAAGCCAATCTCAGCGGTCAGCGCCGTACCTGCGCGGCCCGCAAACAACAAGGCAGTCACCACTGGCCCGAGTTCACGCACCAAACTGAGCGCGACCAACAAGCCTAAAGCCTCTGATGAGCCATAGCGCTGCAGGGTGTAATAGCCCTGTAAACCCAGCACAAAGCCCACGAACAGGCCCGACACACCCACAATGGCTAAGCTGTGGTTGCCTAAAAAATGCACTTGATCGCAGATCAGGCGTGGGCGCTTGAGAGCCAACACAGATTCGCGGCACAACACCATGAGCAAACGCAGGCCATAGCCCATATTGGCCAAGCTGCTGCGCACGCCAAAACCAATACCTGCAACAAATGCCTTCATGGTGCGGCCTTTGTGGTGTCAACAGGGACCGCGGGCATGGCGCCCAGCAAATCCTCTTGTACAGGCGAGGCAGGATAGTGAAAACGCACGGGGCCATCGGCGAAACCACCAATGAACTGCTGCACCAACGGATCCTGACAACTGCGTACCTCGTCTGGCGTGCCCTGCACCGCCACTTTGCCATTGGCCAATATGACCACATGGTGTGCGATGCCCAAGGTTTCTTCCACGTCGTGGGACACCACGATGGAGGTCATGCCCAGCGCATCGTTGAGCTCACGTATGAGCTTGGCGGCCGTACCCAAGGAAATCGGGTCCAAACCGGCAAACGGCTCGTCAAACATCATGAGCGCAGGGTCTAGCGCAATGGCTCTGGCCAATGCCACACGCCTGGCCATGCCGCCTGAAATTTCCGCGGGCATCAAGTCACGCGCACCACGCAAGCCCACAGCATTGAGCTTCATGAGCACGATATCGCGCACCATGGCCTCGGGCAAAGGTGTGTGTTCGCGCAGCGGGAACGCAACGTTGTCGAAGACAGACATGTCGGTGAACAAGGCACCAAACTGAAACAGCATGCCCATTTGGCGACGTGCCGCGTACAGCTGCTTGTGGTTGAGCTTGGCAACGTTTTGCCCCAGCACATCCACTTGCCCCGCTTGCGCACGATGCTGGCCACTGATGAGGCGCAGCAGCGTGGTTTTACCCCCACCGGACGCACCCATCAAAGCCGTGACCTTGCCCTTGGGAATATCAATGTCCACACCGTCCAGAATGCGACGCGCAGACGCATCTTCGCTGTAAGCGAAGGTGACCTTGCGAAATCGTATGGCGGCAGTGTGGGACACAGGGACCTAAAAAAATAGATGCCCGCCAGTCGCAATAGACGGGCGAGCAATTGTTCATATGATAAGTTATTCGGGGTTGCTACTTTGCAACACCGAACACTAAAAGATTACTTTACCACTATCGGGGCAAAACGCTGCTGCCCATCAGGTATTGGTCAATCGCGCGTGCGGCCTGGCGGCCTTCGCGAATCGCCCACACCACCAAGCTCTGGCCGCGGCGCATATCGCCTGCGGCGAACACCTTGTCCACGTTGGTGGTGTAGCCACCATCTTCGTCCACGCCAGCTTGCGCGTTGCCACGGGCGTCTTTATCGACACCGAAGGCATCCAACACTGTGGCTACAGGATTCACAAAGCCCAT